>NZ_ASSI01000266.1:0-18282 GCF_000466765.1 Burkholderia sp. AU4i
CCGCGCCGGATCGTCCCGGCCAGCGCATGCGTGCGCACGTCGCCGGCCGCGACACGCGCGAGCCGTTCCGGCGTGGCGCCGACGAAGCAGGCGCCTTCTCGGCGAACCGCGAACAGGTGCGCGTGCGCGTCGCGCTTGCGCAGCCGGCGCAGCAGCGGCGCGATGGCAACGGGCCGCGCGTATTGTTCGAGCACGTCGCGCGCGAGCACGACCTTGCCGAACGCGCCGCTGTGGATCGCGTCGACCGCGCGCCGGACTTCGTGCTGCCATTCGCTTGCCTGCAGCGCCTGCGTGTGCAGCAGATGCGGTGCAGCGTCGTCGCGGGCGGGCGCGAGCGAGCCGAGCGACTCGATGCGCGCGAGACACGCATGCGCGAGCGCGGCCGGATCGTCGTGCGCGGCGACGACGTGCTGGCAGACGGCCCAGTGCGCGTCGCCTTCGCGCACGATCAGCAGCGTCGCCACCGTCATGCTGGCGTCGGGAAACGGCGCCCAGTGCGCGCTGCGCGCGCCGCGCGGATCGAACCGGAAGCCGCCGACGGCGCGCGGCGGCTGCGGGCCGGCCGTCACGGCATCGCGAACGAGCGTGCGCCAGCGCGCATCGATCTGCGCGAAGCGCGTGTCGCCGGTGGCGGTCAGTTCGAGCGCGCTGTCCCAGCCGAACAGCGTGACGGATGTATCACCGGCTTCGTGGAAGAACCACGGCGTGGCCCCGTCGTCCCACGCGGCGATCAGGTCGAAGAAGTCGACCGGCCGCACCGGCACCGACACCGACGCGAGCGTCGGCGTGCCGGTGTCGGCGGCGCGGCGGACCGCACGGGCGAACGTGTCGTGCAGCAGCGGGAGGCCGGCGTTCATGCGAGCCCCCGTTGCCGGCGCCAGTGCTGCGTTTGCTGCGCGATGTACCACGCGATCAGGCCGGCGAACAGCGTTTCGACGTAGTCGCCGTCGAGGCCCGCCTGTTCGGCCCAGCGGCGCCGGTCGGGCAGCATCGCGGCCACCCGTTCCGGCGCGGCGATGCTCGCTTCGTCGGGCTTGAAGCGCGATGCAGCCTTCACGTACTGCATGCGCCGGCCGAGCGCGTCGATGATGTCGGCGTCCAGGCGATCGATGGCTTCGCGAATGTCGGGCAGCCCCGTGCAGGCGTCCGGTGTTTTCATGTGTACTCCTTTCCGTAACGAAGGGATTGGTCGATCCGTTCGACCAGGTGCGCGATCAGCGCCGGGTACTGGTGCCGCAGGTAGAAGTGGTCACCGCTGAACGTCTCGATGCGGATCGGGCGCGACGCGACGTCCTGCCACGCGTGCGCTTCGTCGTCGTCGAGCTCGGAATCGGCAAGCGGCAGCATCACGCCGAGCGGCGTGTCGAGCCGCGGCGGCCGGTCGCGGCGATACGTCTCGATCGCACGGTAGTCGTGGCGGATCATCGGCAGGTAGATCGCGCGCATCTCCGGATCGGCGAGCAGCGCGGCGTGCTCGCCGGACAGCCGGGCGACATCGGCCACGAGCGCGTCGTCGGATTGCAGGTGCAGATCGGACAGGCGCTGACGATGCGGCGGCGGCAACGCGGATACGGCCAGGTAAAGCGGTGCCGCGCCGCGCGCCTCGAGCCGCACCGCCACCTCGTACGCGAGCGCCGCGCCGAGGCTGTGCCCGAACAGCACGAGCGGCGCGTGCGCATAGCGTTGCAGCGCGTCGGCGGCGGGGCCGGCGAGGGCGTCGATCGTCGTCAGGCACGGTTCGCCGAAGCGCTCCTCTCGGCCCGGATACTGCAGCGCGAGCAGGTCGACGTCCCATGGCAGCGCGCGGCTCCAGTTGCGAAAGAAATTCGCGGTGCCGCCTGCATGCGGGAAACACACGAGCTGCGCGCGCGGGCACGGCGACAGGCGCAGCTCGCGGATCCAGTTCGAACCGGTCGGTCGCGCGCTCATGCGGCCGCCGCCTGCAACTGGCGGCGCAGCACGTCGCGCAGCGATTTCTTGCTGGTCTTGCCGATGCCGGTTTCCGGGAAGCGCGGCATGAACTCGATGCGATCGGGAATCTTGAAAGCCGCGAGCCCGCAGTCGCGCAGGTAGCGTTTCAGCACCAGCCTCGACGGCGCGGGTGCGCGTGCGACGACGAACGCGCACGTGCGCTCGCCGAGCAGCGGGTCGGGCATCGCGACCACCGCGGCGTCATGCACCTGCGGGTGCGCGAGCAGCAGGTTCTCCACTTCCTCGGCGGAGACCTTCTCGCCGCCGCGATTGATCTGGTCCTTGTCACGGCCTTCGACGACGAGGTCGCCGTCGGCGGTGCGCCGCACGCGATCGCCGCTGCGATAGAAGCCGTCGGCCGTGAACGCGGTGGCATCGTGCCCGGCGAGCCGGTAGTAGCCGCGTATCGTGTACGGGCCGCGCACCTGCAGTTCGCCGATCTCGCCCGGTGCGACCGGTTCGCCGGTTTCGTCGACGATGCGCACTTCGTCGCCGTCCGACACCGGGCGGCCCTGTGTATGCGCGATCCGTTCGGGCGAATCGTCGAGCCGCGTGCAGCAGATGAGCCCTTCGGCCATCCCGAACACCTGTTGCAGCCGGCAGCCGAGCACGGGCGTCACGCGCGCGGCGGCGTGGTCCATCAACCGCGCGCCGCCGACCTGCAGCACGCGCAGGCTCGACAGGTCGGCCCGGCGTTGCGGCTGTTCGTCGAGCCACAGCAGCGTGAGCGGCGGCACGAGCGCGGTATGCGTGACGCGTTCCTGCGCGATCAGCGCGAAGCTCTGTTCGGGCTCGGGCCGCCCGGTCGCGACCACGCGGCCGCCCGCGAGCAGCGCACCGATCGTGCCGGGGCAGCACAGCGTGAAGTTGTGCGCCATCGGCAGCGCGGCGAGGTAGACGGTGCCGGCGTCGAATCCGCTCGCGGCGCTGCACGCGCGCACGTTGTACAGGTATTCGCGATGGCGGCGCGGGATCAGCTTCGGCGTGCCGGTCGTGCCGCCCGACAGCTGGAAGCATGCGATGTCGTCGGCGCGTGCCGCGCATTCGCGTAGCGGCGGCGCGTCGTACAGCGCGTCGAATGGTGTGAACGCGTGATCGCCGCCGTCCATCACGACGTGCTCGAGCGTCGGGCAGTCGGCCTGCAATGCGGCCGCGAGCGGCCGGCAGTCGAACTCGCCGAGTCGTGCCGCGCACAGATACGCGCGCGCGCCGGCGAAGCGGCAGAACGCGCCGATCTCGTAGTGCCGGTGGGCGGGCAACGCGAGCACCGGCCGCACCCCGAGCTGGAACAGCGCGAAGCAGGTCTCGATGAAGCGTGCGCCGTTCGGCAGATGGACGACCACCGCGTCGCCGCGCACCAGGCCCAGACGCGCGAGGCCGCCCGCAAGCCGGCGGATGCGCGCCAGCAGGTCGCGATAGCTGAGCCGGCAGGTGCCGTCAACGACCGCGAGCGCGTCGGGGGTGCGCTGCGCTTGCGCGTCGAGCGCCTCGAAGAACGTCGTGTCCTGCCAGTAGCCGGCGTCGCGATAGCAGTGTGCGAAGTCGTCGGGCCAGTCGGGCGCGTCGGCCGGGATGGCCGGCGCCACGGAGGGAAGGGAGGAGTGCATGCGCTGACCTTGGGTTCCGGCAAGTTGTCAAAAAATGTAAATGAGAGGTATTATCATTTGTAACAAGTGCCGCGATAACGTCGTTTCTTTCGATATCGCGGCAATTTCATTCGATCGGGCGCCTGCCGCGCGGCGCCCGCCCGGCCCGGCCGGAGAATCGGCCGGTTGCCGCCGGCGCGCGCCGGGCCGCGCGTGCCGCCTAACCAACGGACCTCCGATGAGCTCGACCTCCTTCGCTTCGTCACGACGTCACCCGCCGGTGCTCGTGCCCGGCAATCATCCGGGCGTGGTGCACATCGACGCGGGCATGAAACTCATGAGCGGCACGCTGTGCTCGGACAGCCGCGACTGGTACGAGGAGCCGCTCGAAAAAGGGCTGAAGCTCGTCCTCGTGCAGAGCGGGCAGTTGCGCTGCCGCGTGCCGGGCCAGCCCGAGCAGTGCATCAAGGGGCCGGGCCTGTGCGTGATCGCCAACGACGGCGAATTCACGACGCACCAGATCTACGACCGCGACGTGCCGCTGCGCTACACGATCGTGCAGCTCGGCCTCGATGCGCTCGACCGCAACCTGAGCCTGTTGCCGGAGAAGATGCTCGCGCCGACGGGCGGCGATCCGCGCATCGTCAGTTGCCCGGCATCGAAGGCGCTGCAGGCGCTCGCGGTGCAGATCGCGACGTGCCCGTTCGAGGGCGCGGTGCGCGAGTACTACCTGAAGGCCAAGGCATTCGAGCTGACCGCGCTGAGCGCGCAGCTGCTGGCGACGCAGCGGCAGTTCGCGCCGGCCGACGTGCGCGTCACGTCGTCGGACGTCGAGCGCGTGTACGCGGCGAGCGACATCCTCACGCGCGAGCTCCAGCAGCCGCCGACGCTCGATGCGCTCGCGGGCCGGGTGGGGATGAATTCGCGCAAGCTGACGGCCGGCTTCCGCAAGGTGTTCGGCACGAGCGTGTACGCGTACCTGCAGGAATACCGGCTGCGGACCGCGCACGCGATGCTGTGCGCGGAGGACGCGAACGTGTCGACCGTGGCGTATCGCGTCGGCTACAGCCCCGCGCATTTCTCGATCGCGTTCCGCAAGCGCTACGGCATTTCGCCGAGCGACATTCGCGCATCGTCGAACGCGATCGACGATGCCGAACTGGAGAGCGCGGCAATCTAAAACAACTGACCGGCCGCCTAAAGCAATCGACCGGGCTCATGGGCGTGAATGCGATAGATTCTCATTCACGGGTGGCCGCCGCCGCGCGGATCCGCCATCGAACGACCCATACAAGGCGTGCCCATGAGCCAGACCGCTGTCGATTCAACCATCGATCATTCCGATCCTTCCTGTTTTTCTCCCATTGCCTTTCGCTCGCAGCTCGTCGCGATGATCGCGGCGCTGCTCGACGAGCCCGTCGACGAAATCGCGTCGCTCGACGATGACGAGGACCTGCTGAGCTGCGGCCTCGATTCGATCCGGCTGATGTATCTGCAGACGCGTGTGAACCGGCTCGGCTACGCGCTGACGTTCGATGCGCTCGCGCGTACGCCGACGCTCGGCGCGTGGGCCGAGCTGCTCGCGAATGCGCCGCGCGGCGCATCCGCGGCGCCCGATGTCGAAGCCGCCGAGGCGGGCGATGTCGACGTGCATGCGCCGTTCGACTTGTCCGCGGTGCAGCAGGCGTATTGGCTGGGCCGCGGCGACGGGGAAGTGCTCGGCAACGTGAGCTGCCACGCATTCCTCGAGTTTCGCAGCCGCGCGATCGATCCCGTTCGTCTCGACGCGGCGTGCCGACTCGTGCGCGAACGCCATCCGATGCTGCGTGCGCGCTTTGCCGGTGGCCGCCAGCAGATCGTCGCGGCACCCGAGGCGCCGGTGTTCGCGCATGCGGACTGGCGCGACCGGACGCCCGCCGAAGCGGAAACCGAATGGGTGTCGCTGCGCGCGTTCCGGTCGCACGAATGTCTCGACGTCGAGCACGCGCAGGTCTTCATGATGGGCCTCGCGCAGATGCCAGGCGGCGAGGATCGCGTGTGGCTGAGCGTCGACCTGCTCGCGGCCGACGTGGACAGCGTGCGGCTGCTGATGCAGGAGATCGGTGCCGCGTATGCCGAGCCGTCGGCGTTGCCCGACGCGCCGTCGACGTGGTTCCCGACCTGGCTCGCGCGTCGCGCGGCCGATACGCGCGATGCGCGGGCCGCGGCGCGCGACGCATGGCAGGCGCGGCTCGCGACACTGCCGGAAGGGCCGGCGCTGCCGCTCGCCCGTGCGCCGGAAACGATCCGCGCGCCGCGTTTCAGCCGCGTCACGCATACGCTGAGCACGGCCGAACTGACGCGCCTGCAGGCGCGGGCCGCGCAGCATGGCGTCACGCTGTCGTCGGTGTTCGGTGCGGCGTTCGCGGCAGTGCTCGCGCGCTGGAGCGGCCGGCAGGCGTTCCTGCTCAACGTGCCGTTGTTCGACCGGCACGGCGATGCGCCCGATCTCGGCCGCGTGATCGCCGATTTCACGACGCTGCTGCTCGTCGAATGCGACATGCGCGCCGACGCGAGCGCGGCCGACACGGTGCGCGCGTTCCAGCAGCGGCTGCACGGCGCGATCGCGCAGGCTGCGTATCCAGCGCTCGACGTGCTGCGCGATGCACGCAGGCAGGGCGCGCCGCGGGCGGCGCCCGTCGTGTTCTCGTGCAATCTCGGCGACGCGCCGTTCGTGCCCGACGCATTCGCGCGCGTGTTCGGCGATCTGCACGACATGATTTCGCAGACGCCGCAGGTGTGGCTCGATCACCAGCTCTATCGCGTGCCGGACGGCGCGTTGCTCGCATGGGACAGCGTCGACGGCCTGTTTCCCGACGGGATGGTCGATGCGATGTTCGGCGCGTATGTCGCGCTCGTGCAGGCGCTGTGCGATCGCGACTGGCGGCTGCCGATCGCGGTCGAGCTGCCGTCCGCGCAGCGACGCGTGCGCGATGCGCTCAACGCGGTGCCCGCTCCCGCGCGGCCGCGCACGCTGCATGCCGACTTCTTTGCATCGGCCGCGCGCGAGCCGGCGGCCGTCGCATTGCGGTGCGCCGAGCGCGTGGTGACGCGCGGCGAACTGGCCGCGCAGGCACTGGCGATCGCGGGTGGCCTGCGTGCCGCCGGGATCGGTCACGGCGATGCCGTCGAGATCAGCCTGCCGCGCGGGCCGGAACAGGTGGCCGCGGTGTTCGGCGTACTGGCCGCCGGCGCGTGTTACGTGCCGCTCGACATTGCGCAGCCGGCCGCGCGCAAGACGCTGATCGAACGCGCGGCCGGCGTGAAGGCCGCGATCGGCGACACGGCGCACGCGGATGCGCCGCTGCCGCGTTTCGATGTTGCCTCGCTGATCAAACATGCGCCGCTGGCCGCGCCGCTCGCGGTGGCGCCGCAGGCCACCGCGTACGTGATCTACACGTCCGGTTCGACGGGCGTGCCGAAGGGTGTCGAGATGACGCATGCGGCGGCGCTCAACACGATCGATGCGATCGATGCGCTGCTCGGCGTGCGTGCGCAAGACCGGCTGCTCGCGGTATCGGCGCTCGATTTCGACCTGTCGGTGTACGACCTGTTCGGCGTGCTCGGTGCCGGCGCCGAGCTCGTGCTGCCGACCCAGGACGACGCGCGCGACGCGGCGCGCTGGATCGACCTGATCGCGCAGCATCGCGTGACGCTGTGGAATTCGGCGCCCGCGCTGCTCGAAATGGCGCTGGCGGTGCCCGCTGCGGCCGACGCATGCCGCAGTGTGCGCGCGGCGCTGCTGTCCGGCGACTGGATCGCGCTCGACCTGCCGGCGCGCCTGCGCGAACGGTGCGGCGACGCGTGTGCGTTCCATGCGCTCGGCGGCGCGACCGAGGCCGGCATCTGGTCGAACGTGCAGACGGTGCGCGACGTGCCGCCGCACTGGCGTTCGATTCCGTATGGCCGGCCGTTGCCGGGGCAGGCCTATCGCGTCGTCGATGCCGACGGCCGCGATGTGCCGGATTACGTGCCGGGCGAACTGCTGATCGGCGGCGACAGTCTCGCGCGCGGCTACCGCAACGATCCCGAGCTGACCGCGCAGCGCTTCGTGCAGCACGCGTCGGGCCGCTGGTATCGCACGGGCGACCGTGGCCGCTACTGGCCCGACGGCACGCTCGAATTCCTGGGGCGCGAGGATCGCCAGGTGAAGGTGCGCGGGCACCGGATCGAACTGGGCGAGATCGAGGCCGCGCTGGCCGCGCATCCGCAGATCGACGGTGCGTGCGCGAGTGTCGTGAATGGCGAGGTTGCGCGCATCGTCGCCGCATTCGTGCCGGCCGATTGCGTTGCCGGTTGTGGTGCGGATCGCGTTGCCGATGCCGCGCCGTCGTCGCTCGCGGACGCCGACTTGGCCGATACGGTCGAGGCGGAAGCGGCCGTTGCGCGCGCCGTCGCCGATCGGCTGCTCGATGGCGGCGCAGGCCTGCCGCCGTCGTTGCGTGCGCACCGGCACGCGAAAGGCGATGCGTCGATCTCCATCGACGGTGCGCTCGATCGGCTCGACTGGCATGCAACCGATCTCGACGATCTGACGGCGTCGCTGCGCGCGCTCGCAGCCGATCCGGATACGGCCGCGCAGCGCGTACCGCTGGACCCGTGCGTGGCACCGCTTGCGTTCGCGACGCGTTTGCCGGACGGCGCCCGCGCGCTGCGCGAGTTTGCGGGCGCGCTGGAGGCACAGGCCGCTGCACGCACCGGTGTGCTGCGCGTGGCGGTGATCGACGCCCGCGCCGGGCAATGGTTCGAAGCGGGCCTCGGCGTGCTCGACGATCCACGTTTCGACGTGACGCTGTTCGACGTGTCGCCGGGGCTGCTGCACACCGCACAGGCACGCTTCACCCTTACGAGGCCCGCGCTTCAGACGATGCAGGACGGCTTGTTGCCCGCGCGGCATCTCGGCGAATTCGATTGCGTGATCAGTTTCGCGGCCGCGCATCTGCGCGACGATCCGCGCGATACGTTCCGGATCGCGGCAGCGTTGCTGGCGCAGGACGGCCGTTTGCTGTTCGCCGACGTGTTGCGCGACTCGCCGTTGCGTGAACTCGTCGCGAGCGTGGCGGGGGATGCGTCGTTGCCGCGGCCGTTCACGCCCGATGCGATCGCCGCCGCCGCGCATGCGTGCGGTTTTGCGCTCGACTCCCGAAGCTGGCGTTCGAACGCATTCGCGTGCATCGACGCGCGCCGTGCCGGCGAACCGGCCGCGCAAGCGGCGCTGGCCGACTGGCTGCGCGACCGCTTGCCCGACGCGATGCGCCCCGATGCGCTGTGGTGCATCGCGCGCTGGCCGCTCAACGCGAACGGCAAGATCGACCGGCGGGCGGTGGGCGAGGCGCTCGCGCGCGCGCTCGGCGACGCACCGGCCGCCCACGATGCATTCGTGCCGGCCGACGAACGGCAGGCAACGCTGCTCGCATGCTGGGAGCACGCGCTCAGCCGCCCGGCGAACGCGCGCGACGCGACGTTCTTCACGCTCGGCGGCGACAGCCTGCTCGCGACGCGCCTGCTCGCGCAACTGCGCGAGCGGCTCGGCGTGCGGGTCGGGATGGCGGCGTTCTACCGCCAGCCGACGCTCGCGGGTCTCGCCGCGCAGCTCGACGAGGCCGCACCGGCCGCACCGGCCCTGCAAGCCTCGCAGGCCGACGGCGACACGCGGGTTGCGACGATCGAGGAGGGCGTGCTGTGAGCTTCGATGACGTGCTCGATCTCTGCCGCGAACGCCAGATCGAACTGTGGTGCGACGACGGCGGCCAGTTGCGCTATCGCGCGCCGGCCGGCGCGCTCGATGCGGACCTGGCCGCGCGCATCAAGGCCGAACGCGACGCGTTCGTCCGCTTCCTGCAGGACGGCGCATGGCGCTGCGATCCGGTGCGCCGGCACGAGCGGTTCGCACTGACGCCGGTGCAGGCCGCGTACGTGCTCGGCCGCCACGAATCGTTCGAGTTCGGCGGCAATGCGTGCCATCTGTACGTCGAATACGGCGAGCCCGCGAATCTCGACTGCGTGCGCTTCGAGGCGGCGTGGAACGCGTGCGTCGCGCGGCATCCGATGCTGCGCGCGATCGTCGAGGACAACGCATGGCAACGCGTGCTGCCCGACGTGCCGTGGCAGCCGCTCGTGGTGCACGACCTGCGCGATGTCGACGCTAACGCGTTCGACGCGCACGTAAGGCGCGTGCGCGAGCGTCTCGACCATGCGGTGCACGCGCTCGACCGCTGGCCGGTGCTGCAGCCGGAAGTGAGCCTCGGGCCGGATGGTGCGGTGCTGCACCTGTCGGTCGATTTCACGCTGATCGACTACGCAAGCCTGCAATTGCTGCTCGCCGAATGGCGGCGCCGCTACGACGACCCGCAGTGGCAGCCCGAGCCGCTCGACGCGACGTTCCGCGACTACGTCGTCAACGAAGCGCATGCCGGCACGCGCGCGGATCATGCGCGCGACAAGGCGTGGTGGCTTGCGCGCATCGACGATCTGCCGCCGCGCCCCGATCTGCCGGTGGTGCCCGCGATGCCGTCCGACGCGCGGCCGCGCTTCACGCACCGGCATGCGCGGCTCGATCGTGCGCAATGGGCCGCGCTGAGCGGCCACGCGAGCCGTTTCGGCCTGAGCGCGGCGAGTGTGGCGCTGGCCGCGTTCGCCGAAGTCGTCGGCCGCTGGAGCCAGTCGCCCGCGTTCTGCCTGAACCTGACGGTGCTGAACCGGCCGCCCGTGCATCCGCGCATCGACGCGGTGCTCGGCGATTTCACCGCGCTGAGCCTGCTCGCGGTCGATGCGACGCAAGGGCGCGATTTCGTCGAACGTGCCCGCACGATCGGCGCGCGGATGTTCGACGACCTCGACCATCGAGCGTTTACCGGTGTCGACGTGATGCGCGAACTCGCGCGACGGCGCGGCAAGGATGCGGCGCTGATGCCGGTGGTGTTCACGAGCGGCATCGGCAGTGTCGGCCGGCTGCTCGGTGAACACGCGGCCCGCGCCGAGCCGCCGCGCTACATGATCAGCCAGACGCCGCAGGTGTGGCTCGACTGCCAGGTGACCGATCAGTTCGGCGGCCTGGAAATCGGCTGGGACGTGCGCGACGACCTGTTTCCGGACGGGATGCCCGCGGCGATGTTCGACGCGTACGTCGCCCTGCTGGGCCGGCTCGCCGCCGACGCAGCATGGTGGTCGCGCGCGGGCGACATCGTGCTGCCGTCCGATGCGCCCGCCGCCGGAATCCATCCGGATGCGGAGTCGCACATCGCGGCCGGCTTCGCCGCGCAGGCGTTGCGTACGCCCGATGCGCCGGTGGTGATCGATGCGCAGGGGGCGCGCACGTATCGCGACGTCGCGCAGCACGCGGCGGCGCTGCGGTCGGCGCTCGAACAGGCCGGCGTCGCCGTGGGCGATACCGTCGCGGTGCTGATGCCGAAGTGCGCGCACCAGCTCGTGGCCGTGCTCGCGATCGTCCAGGCGGGCGCCGCGTACGTGCCGGTCGACAGCCGGCAGCCGGCGCTGCGGCAACAGGCGATCCTGCGCAATGCGCGGGTGTGTGCGGTCGTCAGCGTGCAGGCGCTCGAGTTCGAACACGACGGGTGCGTGCGCATCGATGTCGATGCAGTGCCGATCGATCCGCAATGGCCGCCGCGCGCCGCGCGCGACATCGCTGGCGACGCACTCGCATACGTGATCTATACGTCGGGCTCCACCGGCGAGCCCAAGGGCGTGATGCTGAGCCACGCGGCCGTGTGCAACACGCTGGCCGACATCAGCGCGCGCCATGAAGTCGGCGACGGCGACGTGGTGCTCGGCCTGGCCGAGTTGAGCTTCGACCTGTCCGTCTACGACTTCTTCGGCGCGACCGCGCGCGGCGCGTGTATCGTGCTGCCCGATCCGGCGCGCGGCAACGATCCGTCGCATTGGGCCGCGCTGATGGCGCGCCATCGCGTGACGCTGTGGAATTCGGTTCCCGCGCAAGGGCAGATGCTGATCGACTACGTCGAAAGCGAACCGGCGCTCGATGTGCCGGGCCCGCGCCGCGTGCTGTGGTCGGGCGACTGGATTCCGGTGACGCTGCCCACCCGCTGGTGGCGGCGCTGGCCCGACAGCGCGCTGTTCAGCCTCGGCGGCGCGACCGAGGCATCGATCTGGTCGATCGAGCATCCGATCCGTCCGGCGGACACGCAGCTGGCCAGTATTCCTTACGGCCGCGCGCTGACCGGGCAGACGATGGAGGTGCTCGACGCGCTCGGCCGGCCGTGCCCGCCGGGCGTGCGCGGCGAGATCCATATCGGCGGCGTCGGGCTGGCGACCGGTTACGCGAACGATCCCGTGCGAACGGCCGAACGCTTCATCCGTCATGGCGACGGGCGGCGACTCTACCGCACCGGCGATCTCGGCCGCGTGCGTGCCGACGGTTCGCTCGAATTCCTCGGGCGGCAGGACGATCAGGTGAAGATCCGCGGCTACCGGATCGAGCTGGCCGAGATCGATGCGGCGCTGACCGCACATCCGCTCGTCGGCGCGGCCGCGACGATCGTGCTCGGCGACGGCACGGAGCGCCGGCTCGCGAGCTTCGTGTCGCTGCATGGCGCTGAGCCGCCGCAGCAGGACGACGCGCTGCACGAGATCGCGGCGCACGTGCGCACGGCGTTCGACGCCGCGCGCTGGCCCGCGCACGCGGACGTCGCGCGGTCGGTCGCCCGGCTCGAAGCGGCCTGCGTTGCATCGCTGGCAGCGTGGATCGTGCCGGCGGGGGCGCTGACCGAGGAGGCGGCGACGGACTTCGCGACGTTGTGCGAACGGTTGCGCGTGCCGGCGGCGCGACAGCATCTGCTGCGTCACTGGCTCGCGATGCTCGACCGGCACGGCGTGCTGCACGCGGATGCCGATGGCGGCTGGCGCAGGCGGCCCGATGCCGGCCACGCCGATGCGCATGCCTGCTGGGACGCGTTTGCGCAGGATGCGTCGCCCGATCTGTGGCCGGCCGTCCTCGTCGACTACTTCCGCGACAGCGCGGGATGCATCGACGTGCAGGTGGACGGCACCGTGTCGCCCGCCGGCCTGATGTTCCCGGAAGGCGCGTCGCATATCGCCGACGCGATGTACAGCGACGGCGAACATGCGCGGGCCCTGCATGACGGAATGGCACAGGCCGTGCGTGCGATCGTCGCGCGCGAGCCGCAGCGCCCGTGGCGCATCCTCGAGATCGGCGCGGGCACGGCCGCGGCGACGCGGGCGATCGTCGACGCGCTCGCGCCGCTGGTCGAAGCGGGCGCGCGGATCGACTACCTGTTCAGCGACGTGTCGAGCTATTTCCTCGCGGCGGCACGCGAGCGCTTCGCCGCGTATCCGTGGATGCGGTTCGAGCGGTTCGACATGAACGCGGCGCTCGACGCACAGGGTATTGCGCCGCATTCGATCGACATCACGATCAGCTCCGGCGCATTGAACAATGCGCGCGACACGGTCGCGCTGGTCGCCGGATTGCGTGCGCTGTCGGCGGCCGATGCGTGGTGGGTGATCCAGGAACTGACGACCGAGCATCCGGAGATCAGCATCAGCCAGGGGTTGATGATGGAAACGCCACACGACGCGCGCGTCGAATCGGCGCGTCTGTTCGTGCCGCGCGCGCAGTGGCTCGAATGGCTGCAAGCGGCGGGCGGCGATCGCGCACTCGGTTGCGTGGCACCCGGCACGCCGCTCGACGCACTCGGCTATGACATCCTGCTCGCGCACGTGAAGCGCGGGGCGGCGCGCATCGCGCCGGACGCGCTGCTGGCATGCGTCGCGGAGCGCGTGCCGGGCTACATGGTGCCGTCGCAATTGCGCGTGCTCGACCGCCTGCCCGTGACCGCGAACGGCAAGATCGATCGCCGCACGCTGGCCGGCATCGCCGGCATCCGCGAAGCGGAGCCGGCGGCCGCCCGGCCGGCTCACGCGCAGGCCGCCGCCGATCCGCTGCTGGCGCGGCTGATCGGCTTGTGGGAAGCCGTGCTCGATACGCGCAACGTCACGCCCGATCAGGACTTCTTCGCCGCGGGCGGTGATTCGCTGCTGATCGCGCAACTCGTGTCGCGGCTGCGCGGTGAGGAACCGCTCGCGCACGCGCATCCGTTCGACCGGTTGCTGCGCTGGGTGCTCGCGCAACCGACGCCCGCCGCGTTCGCGCAATGCCTGCGCGACGCGGATGCGCAGCCGTCGGGCAACGTATCGCCGGTTGCGCCGGCCGCTCCGCGTAGCGCGCACGTTTCGGCGGTCGTCCATGCGCCGGCGCCGCGCGTGCGCGCCGACGTGCGGCCGATCCCGCTCGCACCCGGCGACGGCGTGCCGCGCGTGATCGTGCATGAAGGGCTCGGCACGGTGCACGCGTATCGTCCGGTCATGCCGGCGCTCGCGCGGCTCGGCCCGGTGCTCGGCTTCGCGGTGCGCGACGCGCAGGACTATCTCGACCTGCCGGCGCGCCACCTGAACGCGACGCTCGGCCGGCGTTATGCGGATGCGCTGTGGCGCACCGGCGTGCGCGAGGTCGACGTGCTCGGCTACTGCTCGGGCGGGCTGGTCGCGCTCGAAATGGCGAAGTCGCTGGTGCAGCTCGGCGTCGAGGTGCGCACGCTCGACATCGTGTCGAGCTACCGGATTCCCTACCTGATCGAAGACGAGCGGCTCGTGCTGTTCAACTTCGCGGCGACCCTCGGGCTGCCGCTCGACGCGCTCGGGTTTCCGGAAACGTATGTGCTGGCCGACGCACTCGCCGACGCATTGAAGGCCGACCCCGCGCGTCTCGCGCCCGGCAGCCTGCAGGCCCAGCTGGAGATTTTCGGCGACCGCTGCGAGCCGCTCGACACGTTGCGCCGCCGCGTGCTGCGTGCGGCCGCCGGATTGTCGATGCAGGACGAAGTCGCGCATCCGCTGCTCGACGAGCGCGAACGGCTGTACCGGCTTTTCATGCATTCGGTGCAGGCGAGCCACTGGGCGGGCGACGCGCCATACGCGGGTGCGCTGCGGCTGTTCGTGCCGGAGCGCTGCAACCCGCTGATTCCGCAGCAGCGCGCGGCGCTCACCGAATACTGGACGGCACAGGCGCTCGGCGGCATCACGTCCGTCGACATCCCCGGCGGTCATTTCGACTGCCTGAACGCCGCGTTCGTCGACACCCGCCTGAAGGAGGTGCAATGAAGGCTCATCCGCTGCCGGTCGTCGTGGCCGGCTCCCGCTTCGGCCAGTTCTATGCGGCGGGCCTCGCCGCGTCCGGCACGTATCGCGTCGCCGGCATCCTGGGGCAAGGCAGCGCGCGTACCACCGCGCTGGCCGCGCGCGTCGGCGCGCCCGTGTTCGACCGTCCGGAAGCGTTGCCCGACGACGTGCGCGCTGCGTGTGTCGCGGTCGGCGGCGCGGCGCGCGGTGCCGACGGGGCCGCGCTCGCGTGCCGGCTGCTCGCGCGCGGGATCGACGTCGTGATCGAGCATCCGCTGCTGCCCGACGAATGGGACCGCGTGCTGCGCACCGCGTCGCGTCACGGCCGGCGCTGTCTGCTCAACAGTTTCTATCCGAACCTGCCGGTCGTCTCCCGCTTCATCGCCGTCGCGCGACGGCTGCGTGAAACGAGCGCGCCCGTGCATGCGGATGTCGTGTGCTCGGTGCAGGCCAGTTACGCGGCGCTCGACGTGCTCGCCGCCGCGCTGCAGGGCGTGGGCCCGTGGTCGGTCGAGCCGGTCGGGCCGGCACTGTCGTCGATGCGCGAATGCGCGATGGTGCTCGCCGAAACGCCGGTCTCGCTGCGCGTGCACAACGAGATGGCGGCGGCCGACGACGGCCGGATGAGCATGCTGTTCAGCATCACGCTGACGACGGACGCCGGCACGTGGACGCTCGCGTCGCCGCATGGCCCGCTGTGGTGGGCACCCGCGCTGCGCGAACCGGCGACGGACGACGACGGGCTGTTCCCGATCTTCGGCGACGCGGCGGGCGACGGCATGCCGAGCATCCAGATCTGCGACGATGCGCGCGATACGTGGGGCGCGATTCATGCCCGCAGCTGGCCGCAGGCGGCCGTGCGCGCGGTCGACCGGCTCGTGTCGGGCGAAGGGTTGCACGCGTGCAACCAGCGCAGCATCGACGTGGCGCGCGTCTGGCAGCAACTGACGATGCAGCTCGGCTTTCCGGAGCAGCCGCCGGGCGACGCGTGCGCGGCCACGCTCGGCATGCTGCTGGAGCGTGCCGCATGAAGGGACCGTTGCTTTCGATGTTGCGGCCGTTCGCGGCGCCGCTTGCGGCGGCGGTCGTGCTGCAGGCGCTGGCGGGTGTCGCGTCGCTCGTGCCGTGGCTCGCGCTCGGCCGTATCGCCGACGCATGGCGCGCGACGGCCCAGCTCGACGCGACGGCGCGCGGCTGGCTCGTCGCGGCCGTGGCGGCCGGCGTGTGCTGGCTGGGCGGCCAGACGGTCGCGCTGCACCTGACCCACCGTGTCGACGCCGATCTCGCCGACCGCTTGCGCAGGCGGCTCGCCGATCATCTGCAACGCTTGCCGCTCGGCTGGTTCGCGCGCGCGGGCAGCGACCGCGTCGCGCGCCACGTCGACCAGGACGTGCGCGCGCTGCACCAGCTCGTCGCGCATGCGCCGGCCGACGTCACGCAACTCGTCGTCGTGCCGTGCGCGGCGCTGGCGTGCCTGCTTTACCTGAATCCCGTGCTGCTCGCCTTTGCGCTGGTCCCGCTCGTCGCGGGCGCCGCGCTGTTCCGCTGGATGCGCTCGGCGCGGTTCGCACCGGCCGTCGCGGCGCGCAACGCGGCACTCGAACAGTTGATGGGCGATTACGCGCAGCTCGCGCAGAACCCGGCGCTCGTGCGGCAGTATCCGGGCGCGGGCATCGAGGCGGCCGCGCTCGCGTCGACCGGGCGCTTCGACCAGGCGTTTTCGGCATGGGTCAGCCGCGTCGGCGGGCCCGGTGCCTGCACGCAGGTGCTGCTCGGCACGCCGTTCCTGCTCGCGTGGGTCGTGTTCGGCGCGACGTGGCTCACGGCCGGCCGCCTGCCGGTCGGCGAACTGTGCGCGTTCGCACTGCTGATCTGGGCGGTCGCCACGCCGGTGCGGGCGCTCGGCCACGGTGCCGATGCGTTGCGCGAAGCGCGCGCGGCCGCTGTGCGCGTCGATGCGTTGCTCGCGCAGCCGGGCCTGCCCGAGCCGGCCGACGGCGCGGCACAGGTGCCGCGCGATGCGTCGATCGAGCTGCGCGGCGTGAGCGTCGACATCGACGGCACGCCGATCCTGCGCGACATCGACGCGACGGTCGCGGCGGGCACGACCACCGCGATCGTCGGGCCGTCGGGTGCGGGCAAGAGCACGCTGCTGATGCTGCTCGCGCGCTTCATGGACCCCGACCGCGGCACGGTGCGGCTCGGCGGCGCCGACCTGCGGCTGCTTGCGCCGGATACGCGGCGCGAGCAGGTGGCGATGGTGTTCCAGCAGGCCGCCGCGCTCGACGTGTCGATTGCCGCGAACATCGCGCTGTACCGGCCCGATGCCGATCACGATGCGATTCGCGCGGCCGCGCGCGCGGCCTGTCTCGACGAACGCATCGATGCGTTGCCGGGCGGCTACGGTTGCGTGTGCGGGCGCGACGTGCGGCTGTCCGGCGGCGAGCTGCAGCGGCTGGCGATTGCGCGTGCGCTGCTGTCGACGGCGCCGCTGTTGCTGCTCGACGAACCGGCATCGGCACTCGATCCGCAAACCGGGCGCGCATTGCGCAATGCGCTGCGCGGAGACGCGCGCACGCGCGTGATCGTCAGCCACGATCTCGACGCGATCCGGCAGGCGGACCAGATTCTCGTGATGGACCGCGGCCGCATCGTCGAGCGCGGCACGCATGCGGCGCTGCTGGCCGCGTGCGGGCTGTATGCGCGGCTGTGGCGCGAACGCGGTGCCGCGGACGGGGAGGCCGCATGATGATGAAATCGCTCAAACGTTTGCAGTGCCTGCCATCCGGCACACGCCGCGCGCTGTGGCGCGGGGTCGGCTGGGCGGTGGCGGCCGCGTTGCTCGACGGCGCCTGCGGGTTGCTGCTCGTGCCGTTGATCCGCGCGTGGTTCGCCGGCGCGCAGGCAGCCGTGATGCACTGGACGATCGCGCTCGGTGTGCTGACGTTGTGCCATGCATTCGTGCTGTACGTCGCGCAGCGCGGCGGCTATCGCGCGGGCGGCGCGCTCGCGGCCGGTCTCGTCGAACGCCTCGTGCGGCACCTGCCGCGCATCGCGTCGTGGCAGGCCGTGCGCGACAGTCATCCGGCCGGGCTGCTGCGCGGGCCGGTCATGCAGGCGATGGGGATTCCGGCGCACCTGCTCGGGCCGCTGATCGGCGCGGTCGTGACGCCGCTTGCGGTCGTCGCCGGGCTCGCGTGGATCGACTGGCGCATCGCGCTGTGCCTCGCGGCAGCCGCCGTGTTGCTGTTCGCGCTGCTCGAGCGCGGCGGCACGCGTACCCTCGCGTTCGAGCAGGCGCGCGCGTCCGGCGATCGCGACATGGCCGTGCAGCTTCAGACCTTCGCCGCGCATCAGGGGCTGCTGCGCTTCGCGGGCCGGGAAGGCGAAGCGCGCGCGGCGCTGATGCACGCGTTCGACGCGCAGCATCGCCGCACGCGCGCGCTGATGCGGCGCTCGCTGCCGATCGAACTCGGCTTCGCGGGCGCGGTGCAGGGCGTGTTCGTCGCGA
>NZ_ASSI01000267.1:0-10595 GCF_000466765.1 Burkholderia sp. AU4i
ACGCGCCGGCGCCCGATGCGCGCCCGCGCGGCACGCCGCCCGACGCGACCTCGCAGCCTGCCGCCAGGCAGCCCGCGTAACCTTGCCGGAGCGCGCAAACCGCGCGCCGATGTTTGCATGGGACGAAAAAAAGCCCGAACGGCTGGTTCGGGCTTAATCCACCATAGGAGGAGGGTGGAGGAGACATTCGGAGGTTGCCGCAGCGCGACAACCAATGAGGCTCATTATACGAACGCGTCGTCGACTCCACAAGAAAATTTGCATTGCGAAATCAAACGCCACAATATGAAATTTAATGCGGCGCGTTTGAATCGCTGCTTTTCTCTTTTAAATCAATGACCTGATTCCGGAAGGCACGATCAGGAGCCGCCGTCGTCTAGAGCAAAACCCCTAAGTCCGGTGGGGAATTGAATGTCCGGGGCGCCGCTCAGGCGGCGCCCGCGTTGCGCGTCGTGCACCGCATCAGCCGACCGTTGCGCCGCGGGCTACAATGCCGGATCGAATCCGAATCAGGCAACGCTGGAGTGCAAGCATGGAATGCAAAGTAAGCTGGATGGGCCAGGACGGCATGGCGTTTTCCGCCGAGACCGGCAGCGGCCACCTCGTCGCGATGGATGGCGCGCCCGAAGGCGGCGGTCACAACCTGGCGCCGCGCCCGATGGAGATGGTGCTGCTCGGCACCGGCGGCTGCACGGCCTATGACGTCGTGCTGATCCTGAAGAAGAGCCGCCAGGAAGTCAGCGGCTGCTCGGTCACGCTGAAGGCCGAACGCGCGAGCGAAGACCCGAAGGTGTTCACGAAAGTGCACTTCCACTTCACCGTCACCGGCCGCAACCTGAACCCGGCCACGGTCGAACGCGCGATCAACCTGTCGCACGACAAGTATTGCTCCGCGTCGATCATGATCGCGAAGACGGCCGAACTCACGCATTCGTTCGACATCGTCGCCGGCTGAACGCACGGCGAGCGCACATGAAAAAAGGGCCGGCGCTCCGTTGGGAGACGCCGGCCCTTTCGCATTCGAACGGCAAAGCAGGCCGATAAGCCGGATTCTGTGCACGCTGCGCGCCGAAGCACGCAACGCGTGGCAGCCATTCCTCTAGGCGCGCCATTGCTGACGCGCTCAAGCTTCCTACCCGCAGACGAGACGGGGGCCCCGTCCTGCATCCGAAGATGCGCGCCTGCCTACTTGGAATTGCTCCGGGTGGAGGTTACCGTGCCGGCGAACGTCGCCGTCGCCGCGGTGCGCTCTTACCGCACCGTTTCACCCTTACCTGATCCCGGCTTGCGCCGGGCCATCGGCGGTTTGCTTTCTGTTGCCCTGTTCCGCGTGTCGCCACGGATGGCCGTTAGCCATCACCCTGCCCTGTGGAGTCCGGACTTTCCTCGCCCCCGCGCGCCCGAAGGCGGCGAGGCCGCGACTGCCTGGCCTGCTTTGCGACGCGCATTCTAGCACTGCGCGCCGCCGCCGGCAGCGCGCGAGCGGCGGCCGCTGCGAAACACGGCCGGATCGTCGTAGAACGCCGGCTCGGCATTCGCATCGCACCAGCCCGGCACGCCGAGCACCGGGAGCGGCGCGAAATCGCGGCTCGTCAGCGCGCGCGTCGCGAGTTCCGCGGCGACACGGGCGTCGACATGCGCGATGCGTTGCGCGTCGGGCCACGAAAAATAGTCGGCGCCCACTTCGACGATCCACGTGTGCGCGGTGCAGGATTTGTAAGGCGCGACGAGTTTCTCGAGCAGCGCATGGCCGACCAGCCGCGCCTCGCAGCGCGTGCCCCAGGCCTCGCGCGCGGCGACCAGCAGCCGCGGCCAGTCGAACCCGCGCAGCGCGTCGGCGAGCGCACGGTCGGCTGTCACGAACAACGCGGCGTTCTCGTCGAACAGCGTGAGCGCGTCGCGCAACGTGCCGCGCACGGGGCCGACCCCGCCCGCCGCGTCGATCGCCGCGGCCTGGCGCGCGTTCAGTACGGCCTTGATGCGCGGATACGCGAACCAGACGAGCGCGTTGAAGTAGTCATGCAGATTGTGGCGGGTCGGGACACCGCCCGTCTCCGCGATATGGGTCTCGTACGCGACGCCGGGCGGCAATGCGGCCTGCGGCACGAACCGCAGCGGCCGGCCACGGCCGCTGATGCGCGGGCCGTCTGGCCCGGTATCGCTCGGGGCGCCATTCAACGCGCCGTTCAGCGCGTCGAGCAATGCGGCCTCGCCCGCTCTTGCGGCCGCCTGTACGACGCGACCGGGGCCCGCGTAGGGCCCGAGCCACGGCACGGACCAGTCGATCCGCGCAAAATCCGCCGCCCCGCTACCGGCCGCCTGGCCAGGTTCGCGCGGCGGCGCGAAGGTCACGCCAGTTTCCAGCCGATCGTCTCGCCGCCGCGCAGCGGCACGACGGGTATATCGCCCGCGAAGATCTCGCGCGGCAACTCCCATGCCTCGCGACGCAGCGTGACCGTCTCGGCGCTGCGCGGCAGCCCGTAGAAATCGGCGCCGAAGAAGCTCGCGAAGCCTTCCAGCCTGTCGAGCGCACCGGCGTGGTCGAATGCTTCCGCATACAGTTCGAGCGCATGCAGCGCCGTATAGCAGCCCGCGCAGCCGCACGCGGTTTCCTTCGCGTCGCGCGCATGCGGCGCGCTGTCGGTACCGAGGAAGAAGCGCGGGTTGCCCGACGTCGCGGCCTCGACCAGCGCGACGCGATGCGTCTCGCGCTTCAGCACCGGCAGGCAGTAGTAATGCGGGCGAATCCCGCCGACGAACAGCGCATTGCGGTTGTACAGCAGGTGATGCGCGGTGATCGTCGCGCCGAGCAGGCCGGGCGCCGCATCGGCGTCGCGCACGTAGTCGGCCGCGTCCTTCGTCGTGATGTGCTCGAACACGACCTTCAGGCCCGGGAAATCGCGGCGCAGCGGCGTCATCACGCGGTCGATGAAGACCTTCTCGCGGTCGAACAGGTCGATCGATGCATCGGTCACCTCGCCGTGCACGAGCAGCGGCATGCCGGTTTCCTGCATCGCCTCGAGCGTCTTCGCGCATTTCGCGAGATCGGTGACACCGTGGTCGGAATTCGTCGTCGCACCGGCCGGATACAGCTTCACGCCGTGCACGAAGCCGCTTTCGCGCGCCCGGCGGATCTCGTCGGGCGGCGTGTTGTCGGTCAGGTACAGCGTCATCAGCGGTTCGAACGTCATCCCGGCCGGCAGCGCGGCGAGGATGCGCTCGCGATAGGCCTGCGCCTGCGCGGTGGTCGTCACCGGCGGCTTCAGGTTCGGCATGACGATCGCGCGGCCGAACTGGCGCGCGGTGTGCGGCAGCACGGCGGCCAGCATGTCGCCGTCTCGCAGGTGCAGGTGCCAGTCGTCGGGACGGGCGAGCGAGAGCGTCGCCGGGGAGGAAGCGTTCGAGGCAGTCATAGGAGGCGTCGTGAGGAACGGCCGGGCCATCGGCGGGGCCGGAACGCGCGTGCGCGGGCCGACTGACGGCAAACCGCAACACGGGGCCTTTGGCCAGCGGAATCCGCTTTTTACCGCTCAGGGCTCGGTGATATGCTAGAAGCCGCATTGTACCGGGGTTCGCCCGGTTCGTTACCCCCCGCCTCAGCCTGCTGCCCCAAGTAAAATGTGCCAACTCTTAGGAATGAACTGCGCCGCGCCGACGGACGTCACATTCTCCTTCACAGGTTTCGCGGCCCGGGGCGGGCTCACCGATCACCATGCCGACGGCTGGGGCATCGCGTTCTTCGAGGACAAGGCCTGCCGCCTGTTCATCGATCACCAGGCATCGGCCACGTCGCCGATCGCCGAAATGGTGAAGCGCTACCCGATCAAGTCCAAGAACACCATCGCGCACATCCGCAAGGCGACGCAGGGCCACATCCTGCTCGAGAACAGCCATCCGTTCATGCGCGAGCTGTGGGGCCGGCACTGGATCTTCGCGCATAACGGCGACCTCCAGGACTACGCACCGGACATGGACGGCAGCGTCTATCATCCGGTCGGCACGACCGACAGCGAACAGGCGTTCTGCGTACTGATGCAGGGGCTGCGCGAAACGTTTCCCGGCGCGCAGCCGCCGCTGCCCGAACTGTTCGAGCGCGTCGGCGAGCTGACACGCGGCATCACCGATCACGGCGTGTTCAATTTCCTGATGTCGAACGGCCAGGCGCTGTTCGCGCACTGCTCGACGCGGCTGCACTACCTCGTGCGGCGCTGGCCGTTCTCGACCGCGCATCTCGTCGACGAAGACCTGTCGATCGACTTCGCGAAATACACGACACCCGAGGATCGCGTCGCGGTGATCGCGACGCAGCCGCTCACCGACAACGAAGTCTGGACCGCGTTCGAGCCGGGCGAACTGATCATGTTCCAGTGCGGCGACGTCGCCGCGCGGATGCGGATCCCGGTGCCCGAACGCGTGCTCGAGAAGCTGCGCAATCCGGCGCTCGACGCATCGGCGTCGGCGCCGCGTGACACGCGCGAGGCGCTCGCCACCGCCGCCGACGTCGATTCCGACGACGCGATCGACTTCTGAGCCCGGCGCGCTGGCGCCCCTCCCCTGTCAGCCACTGTCCGGCGAGTCGACGGCTCGTCGCCGGGGTATATCACTCGCCGGCTGCCGATTCCGGTTCATCCGGGCCAAATTCCCGTATATCGAAGCGAAGCAACACGACATTCGCCCGATTCGATTCGTTTCAATATAAAACGACCCAGGCGAGAAAATAATAAATCACCCAATCGGAATACAGACAATCCGGAAACCGCATTTTAACGCACCAACCTGATGCAAACCGTGCGCCAGCCCACTGATCCGGCGATCACGAACCCGCACGTAAATAATCGGCAGAATCCTTACCCCACAAGGCTTTCAGTTCGATTCGTCACACAATCAAGAAATACAGAATAAAAACAGCACTATTGCCGCATTTGTTAGCTTCCCGACAATTCACCTCCTTCCCGATCAGTAGAGTCCGCTCATCCTCGGTGTAACGAATCGCGAATGGCGGAGATACGGCCACGGCCGCCGCGCATCCATTCACGCCATTCCTCACCGCGGATTGCGATTTCACCGCACCGCGGTGAAAACCACATGAAAACAAGAGAGAGGGGCTTGTCGTGAATCACTCATTTCGATCGATATGGAGCGAGACCACCGGCTGCTGGGTCGCGGTTGCGGAAACGGCGCGGGCGCGCGGCAAGCGGTCGGGCAGCCCATCCGGCGCAAGCCTGCGCGCCGCCCACACGGCAGCGCGCAGGACGCCGCTTCGCGCCGCGGCACTCGGTGCCGTGCTGGCCATGCTGTCGGCAAGCTCCGCGTACGCATCGACGTGCGGCAGCGGCGCGGCCGTCGCGAGCGGCGGTACCTGCGCGCTCGGCAGCTTCAGCCCGACCGTCAATGACGACCTCGCCGGCGCCACGACCGTGTCGGGCGGCGACCGCGTCGGCCTGACGGGCGGATGGACCGGCGCAACCGGCGACATGGGCTACACGCCGATGCCGTTCGCCAACACGCCCATCATTTCCGGCAATCCGGATCAGCCGCTGGTATCGCTCGGCGGCAAGACGCAGAGCGTCGGCACCCCCGACTCGATCACGGGCGGCCATACGTCCGTCGCCACTTACGACTCGGCCGCGTTCGTCGCGTCGACCGCTGGCTCGACCGTCGTGCAGGTCTATCACGACGTGAACGGCGACCAGTACGTGAACACGCGCATCGGCACGGTCGCGAATTCGGGCGGCACGCTCGACGTATCGATCGGCAACCCCGCGAACGCGCCCGCGGCGACCGGCAACGCGATCACGATCGCGGCCAAGCAGACCGACCTGACCTACGCGGACGGCACCGGCTCGACACCGAGCGTCATCAACTGGAATTCGCGGAACCAGGTCTGGTTCATCACCGGCGACTATCTGGCAAGCGGCGGCCCCGTCGGCCGCGTCGAGCTCGACGTGCCGACCTACGCGGGCACCTTCACCGCGTTCGACGGCAGCACGTGGACCGTCACCGACGCCGCGTCGCTCGCCGCGTACAACAACTTTCTCGTGCGTTCGGTCCAGAGCGGCGCACTCGGCTCGCAGGCAGCCTACGACAATGCGTTCGGCCAGGCCGTGACGTTCGCCACGCAAACCTTCGAGTATGCGAACAACGTGTCGCCCGACGACAAGAACGCGCTCCCCAGAAACTATCCGTCGGTGATGCACGGCACGGGCGCGAACGCGACGCTGCACATCGGCAAGGACGGCCAGATCGACTTCCGCGGCGCCAATACGATCGACGCGAGCGCGGCCGTCGTCGCGGAAAACGGCGCGCACTTCGTCAACGACGGGCGCCTGTCGGGCGACTTCAACCTGGTGCGCCTGTTGAGCGGCGCGAGCGGCGTCAACAACGGCGTGATTTCGTCCGGTTACACGGCGGGCGACAATTTCGGCACGGGCGGCACCGCATCGCCCGACAATTTCGGCCTCAATACGTACGTCGAAGGCAGCGGCGTGTATGCCAACGGCACAGGCACCACGTTCGTCAACAACGGCGTGATGAACGTCGGTGCGTGGAATCTCGACCACAACCGGCTCGACCTGCAGAACTACGCGATCGCCGCGACCGACGGTGCGAGCGCATCGAACGCCGGCACGATCAACGTCGGCGTCAACGCGACGACGCTCGATAGCCAGGTGATCGGCGGCCTCGTCGCCGGCGGCAGCTTCACGAACGAAGCCGGCGGCACGATCTATCTCGGCCGCGCGGCCCAGTACGATGCCGGCACGCCGGAGGCCGCGAACGACGTCGCGCTGTCCGCGCACGCATACGGCATCCTGCTCGGCCCGTCGGGCACCGCGAACAACCTCGGCACGATCGTGATCGGATCGCAGACGCAGAACGGCGCCGCCATGGCGAGCATCAACTCGTCGTCGGGCACGCTGACCAACGCGGGTTCGATCGTCGTCAACGGTGCGGCGCCCGGCACGCCGCTCGCCGACGTCGGCATGCTCGCGGCCAACACGGCGGCGACCGTGACCAACACCGGCACCATCACGCTGAACGGCGTAAACGGCATCGGCATCATGGTCGTCGGGACCGGCACGAACGCGACGGCCGCGACCTCGACCGGCACGATCAACGTGGCCGGCAGCCTCGATCCCGCATCGGGCACACGAAACTACGGCGTGTGGGCCGAGGGGCCGCACGCGAAAGCCACGCTCGACGGCGCACTCAACCTGACGGGCACCGGCGCGATCGGCGTGCACGCGCGCTCGGGCGCGACGATCGACGTCGGCGCCAACGCGGTGCCGGCGTTCATGTCGGGCACCAGCCAGATCGGCTTCTATGCGTATGGCGCCGGCTCGAAGATCAACGTCGCCGCGCAGCACCTGAGCGTCGACACCGACGATTCGACGCTGTTCCGAGTCGCGGGCGGCGCTGCCTACACGGGCGCGTCGGCAGCCGGAACGCTGACGACCGACGTCAACGGCCAGCGCGCGCACGGCGTGCTCGCGACCGACGCCGGCACCGTGCTGTCGACCGGTAACGCGATCTACAACGTCAACGGCGCGAACGGGATCGCGATCGGAGTCGAGGGCGGCGCGCAAGGTACGATCGACGCGGGCGCGACGATCAACCTGAATGCGGCAGGCGCGATCGCAGGCGTCGTCGACGGCCAGGCGCACGACCTCGCCGGCGCCAATGCCGGCGCGCCGGTCGCGACGACGCTGACCAACGACGCGGCCGTTACGTCGTCGACCGCGGGCGTGACGGGCTTCGTCGCGCAGAACCTCGGCACGCTCGAGAACCGCGACTCGGTGCTGCTGACAGGCGCCGGCTCGACGGGCGTCGTGGTCGGCACGCTCGGCACGGTGAACAACGCTTCGACGATCCGCGTCTCGAACGGCACCGGTGCGCTCGTACAGGGCGCGTCGGCCACGCTGGCCAACGCGGGTTCGATCGAAGCCGACGACGGCGTCGCGGGCGTGCGTCTGACGGGTGCCGGCGCATCGGTCGCGCTGTCGGGCACCGGCACCGTGATCGCGAACGGCAGCGCCGACGGCGTGCTGATCGACTCGACCGTATCGGGCGGCGGGATCGCGGCCGGTGCGACGTCGATCGCGGCCGGCGGTTCGGGCAGCGGGATTCACAACCTCGGCACGAATACGACGATCGCGCTGTCCGGCACACAGGTCACGACGACCGGCGGCGGCGCGAACGGCATCGTGTCGACGGGCGGCGGCGCGCGCATCGCGGCCGATGCGGCGACGGTCGTGCGCACCGCCGGCAGCAACGCGCTCGGCATCCACGTGACGGGCGCGGATTCGACGCTCGCGGCGACCGGCACGACCGTCGCGACGACGGGTGCCGGCGCACACGCGATCGTCATGGATGGCGGCGCGACGGCCCTGCTGTCGGCCGCGAAGATCGCCGCATCGGGCAGCCTGGCCGACGGCATCGTCGCACGCAACGGCGGCCGCATCGGGGATACGGGCTCGACGATCGCCAGCGCCGCCGGCAACGGCGCAACCGCCGACAGCGGCGGCGTGCTCGCACTGACCGGCACGACGCTCAAGGGCGCGGCGGCCGGCGTGCTGACGTCCGATACGCTCGCAAACGGCGCGACGAGTTCGGTGCTCGTCGACGGCGGCAGCGTGACGTCCGCGACCGGCCCGGCCTTCGCCGCGCGCGGCGGCACGGCCGACATCGCGGTGCGCAACGGCACGGTCGTGACGGCCGGCAACGGTACGCTGCTCGACCTGTCGAACGGCAGCAACGCCACCTTCACCGCCTCGGCCGTGAACCTGGCCGGCGACATCGTCTCGGACGCCTCGAGCACCGGCAACGTGCTCCTCGCGAACGGCACGACACTGACCGGCAAGATCGACCCGGTCGCACTGACCGTCGACCCCACCAGCACGTGGCGCATGACGGGGAGCTCCGTGCTGAGCAGCCTGAACAACGCGGGCCTGGTCGCATTCGCCGCGCCGAGCGGTTCGCCGACGCTCGCGGGCAGCTACAAGACGCTCACGACCGGCAGCTACGTCGGCAACGGCGGCACGATCGCGCTCAACACGTTCCTCGGCGCCGACGCATCGCCGACCGACCGGGTGATCGTGAACGGCGGCACGGCGAGCGGCACGACGGGCCTGAAGATCGCCAACACGGCCGGCACCGGCGCGCAGACGAAGGGCGACGGGATTCCGGTGGTCGTCACGACCAACGGCGGCACGACTACCGCATCGGCATTCCAGCTCGCCGGGCCCGTGCAGGCGGGCGCGTACGAATACCGGCTCTATCGCGGCGGGCAAGGCGACGCGAACGGCTGGTACCTGCGCTCGCAACTCGATCCGTCGGACCCGGGCGACCCGATCCACCCGTCCGGTGGCGGCGACGGCGGCGGCAACGGCAACGGCAGCGGCGGCACGCTCGCGTATCGCCCCGGTGTCGCCGGCTACGCGCTCACGCCGCTGCTGAACGCCGACTACGGCTTCTCGACGCTCGGCAAGCTGCACGAGCGCGTCGGCGACATCGCCAACCTCGACAAGCAGCAGCCCGGCAATCGCGACGGCGTGTGGGGGCGCATCGGCGGCCAGAGCCTCGACGCGAACGCGGGCCGCTTCGCGGCCGACGAGCGCACCTTCTTCGCGCAGTTCGGCAAGGACTGGACGCTCGACCAGGCGCCGAACGGCGGCGCCAGCACGCATGCGGGCGTGACGGCCAGCATCGGCGTGTCGAACGCGAGCTTCAGCGACATGGCACGCGCCGATACGGCCAACCTGTCGATGTCGACGGGCTCGGTCGAGATGCACGCGCAGAGCGTCGGCGGCTACTGGACGAAGTACCTGTCCGACGGCACGTACTTCGATAGCGTCGGGCAGGTCACGCACTACGGCAACCGCTATCGCGACAGCTACGGCAACGAGGCGTCGCAAAACGGCTTCGGCGTCGCGCTGTCGCAGGAAGTCGGCAAACCCTTCGCGATCGGCGGCCTGCCGGTCGCGGTCGAGCCGCAGGCGCAGCTGATGTACCAGTACCTGAAGCTGAACGGGTTCAACGACAACGTATCGGCGGTATCGGGTACGACGACGAACGCGCTGCGCGGCCGCGTCGGGGTGCGCATCTTCCGGCCGAACCTGCAGTCCGGTTCGGGCGGCAGCGCTGCCACGCCGTACTTCACGGCCGACGTGCTGCACGACTTCCTGTCGCCGGGCCAGACCGTCGTCGGCGGCACGCCGTTCGCGACGCATCTCGGCCGCACGTGGTACGAGCTCGGCGTCGGCGTGACCGCGGGCTTCGGCAAGTCGGGCGAGCTGTACGCGAACGCGAAGATCGCGCGCAACATCGGCGGCGACTATCGCCGCGGCATCGTCGGGCAGGTCGGCTACCGCTACAGCTGGTAACGCCCGCGAGCGGCGGACAGCGGACGAAAAAAAACCGCCCGGCGCTCGGCCGGGCGGTGTCCGCATCGACGCGCTTGAAGCGCGTGAGCCGCGTGAACGCTCAGTGCAGGATCTTCGCGAGGAAGTCCTTCGCGCGTTCCGATTTCGGATTCGAGAAGAAATCGTCCTTGCGGTCGTCCTCGACGATCGCGCCTTTGTCCATGAAGATCACGCGAT
>NZ_ASSI01000268.1:0-2974 GCF_000466765.1 Burkholderia sp. AU4i
CGACGGCCGAGTGACAACCTGCAAGACACCCTGAGAGCTTCCCGATGCGCTACCCGAACCGCGCCGCAGCGCCGCTCGAGCTGCAGACTAAAACCGAACTGAAGCAGGCACGGCGCAATCTCGCCGGCGGCCAGGCACCGGTTGCGCATTACTGGCAGGGCCATACGTGGATCGCGCTCTACGATCCTGCGTCGACGGTGCCGATGCGCGCGGCTCGCGCGCCGAGCCCCGCCCAAGCGGCCGCGCTCGCAGCCGGCCGGGCACTGGCGGGTACCCGGCCATGCACGATCTGCGGCACGCGAACCCAAATCGAATGGCTGGATCGATATGGATGCTGCGACGCCTGCCTCGCGAACGTCGCCCGCGAGAAGCGGGACGAAGCGGCGCGCGGCCTCCACATCACCGCGAACGAGTGGCTGGCAGCTGAGCCGCTGTTCATCGATACCGAAACGACCGGTCTGGATCATCAGGCGGCGATCGTCGAGATCGCGATTCTCGATCGCGCCGGCGCCGTGTTGCTCGACACGCTCGTGAAGCCGGCGATGCCGATACCTGCGGCTGCGACGGAGATCCACGGAATCACCGACGCGGACGTCGCCGGCGCGCCCACCTGGAACACGATCGGTCCGCAGGTGGCCGAGCTGCTCGCGGGCCGACTGTTGATCGCCCACAACGGCGCGTTCGATGAGCGTTTGCTGTACCAGACATCGCGATCCCACGGCGTGACGTTGCCGGCGCTGCGCGTCGAATGCACGATGGAATTGCTGAACGGCTGGGCCGGTCGCTGGCTCAGTCTGGCCGACTCCGCGCTGATGCTCGGCGCCGGGACATTCGCGGCCCCTCATCGGGCCTGCGCAGATGCTGAGCAGTGCCGCCAGATCGTGCTCGTCGCGGCGCGCGCAGCACCCGTTGGCGCTCGGCCCTGAAATCGATCGGCCATTGCAATAGGACCCTCGATCATGATGTCGTATCTGCAGTTCACGGAACTCGCCGAGTGGCAGATTCGCGACTACCGCGCATTGTCGAATCCCGTGTATGGAAGCGCGGCAGTGGAGCCAGACGTCGCGCGAGCCATTGCGCGTGGCGCGTTCAACCTGTGGCGCGAGGTTGCCCGGCAGGGATTTGCTGCCGGCGAGCGGCCGACCTATGAGGCGGATGTGGTGCGCCTGGCCGCCGTGGTCGACGCTTCCCTTTCCCACCCATCTTGATCATGCGAAAAGCTACCTCCCGTAACCGCCGGCCGCTGACCAAGGCGCAGCTGCTGCCCATCCCGGCCGCGGAACTGCGCCGGATCCAACTGAAGCATCATGTGGCGTTGGCCGCACTGCGCGACGCGAACGACAACGTCGCACAGCTGGCCACGCTCTTGAATGCGATCTACCTCGCGTACTTCCTCGACTCAACCGAGCCGGGGCCCTATCGACGGGCCGAGACGGCCCTCCAGGACTGCGCCGACCGCGCCGCGCAGGGCGAGTCGAGCGCGCTGATCGACGTCGAGCGCGCCGCAGTCGAGCATGTGCTTGCCCGGCTGGACGAGCGGCTGGCCGCGGTACCGATGCATCGCTATGTCGCCGCGTTCGAGCGGCTACAGCGCGTCACCGCGGCCGACACGGTCGTATCCCCCATTCCTGCAGGCTGAACCATGGCGAACCGCCCCCAGCAGCTGGCCCAGATGCCGTTGCGCAGCTACAGCCGTACCGAATTCACGGCGCTGCGCGCGCGCGTGAAAGGCCTGCCGATCGAGACGATCGAGCGGCTGTACTTCGACCGCGATGCGGACGAGCCGGTCGACGTCGCGCAGCTGCTGCGCACGATGCGCGACGACCTGGTCGCGGCCGCGCTGCGCGATGGTTCGCCCGTATTGAAATCCCACCTGCAGGCGGCGATCGAGAAATACGGCGAGCCGCGCCTGACGCCTGTGTCGCTGCAGCTGATCGAGCAGGTGGCCGGGCAGTGGGCGATCGCGCTGCCGCAGGGCGATCACCCGGTAGGCCGCTGGTTCCGGCCGCTCATCGCCGCGCGCCTGGAAGGCGAGGGGATCCGCACGCTCGGCGAGCTCGTCGCGTTCGTGAACCGCCGCGGCGGCCAGTGGTGGCGATCGGTACCGCGCATCGGTGTCGGCCGGGCGCGCGTGCTGGTCGCCTGGCTGCGCACGCACGCGGCGTCGATCGGCACGGCCGTCGAGGTCGACGTCGACGCCGGCGACGCGTTGGCGCCGACGTCGACGAGCTTGACCGCCGGCGCCGGGCAACTGGCCCCGCTCGAGCGCCTGGCGCTGCCCGTCGAGCTCTCCGGCGCCCACGGGGCGAACCGCGCGCCCGTGTTCGCGTATCTCGGCGCGGCGCACGATCTCGATGCGGTGCGCGCGTATCTGCATCGATACGACGACCGGCCCGCGACGCAGCGCGTCTACAAGAAGGAACTCGAGCGCCTGGTGTTGTGGTGCGTGGCCGAGCGGGGCGTTGCGCTGTCGTCGATGCGGGTTGAGGATTGCGAGGCATACAAGGCATTTCTCGCTGCGCCGGGCGAACGCTTCACGGGGCTGCCGGTCGCGCGCACGAGTCGCCAGTGGCGGCCGTTCTCGCCGGGCGGCCTGGCGCCGGAAAGCCAGCGCTATGCGGTGCGCGCGATTCGCGCGGCATTCACGTGGCTGGTGGCGGTCCGGTATCTGGCCGGCAACCCGTGGGCGGCCGTCTCGGATCCCAGTGTCGTCCGGCGCGTGCGCAAGCTGCAGGTCGAGCGAGCGCTACCGCTCAACCTCTGGACGCGCGTCCGCGCGACGCTGACCGAACGCAGCGAGCTGGAGGGCCCGAGCGGGCCGCGCTGGCGCGCCGCGCGCGCGCTGCTGCTGCTGATGGGGGATGGCGGCCTACGGATCGCCGAGGCGGCCGAGGCGAAGCGGGGCGCGCTCGTCTGGATGCCGGCGGATGACGACACGCCGGCCAGCTGGTTGCTCGAGGTGATCGGCAAGGGC
>NZ_ASSI01000269.1:0-3838 GCF_000466765.1 Burkholderia sp. AU4i
CGCCCCGCGGGGCGCTTTTTTCATGTCCGGGCCGACGGTCAGTGCGCCTGGAACAGATTCATGATGTCCTGCTTTTCCTGCTCGTCGACGTGCGGCACGGTCGCGTCGACGTTCTGCGCGGCCGGTGCCTGCGGCACGCCGACCGTCGACACGAAGCCGTGACCCGGTGCGAACTCGGTGAAGTACAGCTCGCCGCCGAGCGATTCGACGCCGTCCGGCATCGTCGGCTTGAACTCGGGCACACCCTTCAGCGCGGCACCCATGTAGTCGATCCAGACGGGCAGCGAGAGGCCGCCGCCCGTTTCGCGATCGCCGAGGCTGCGCGGATTGTCGTAGCCGATCCACGCGATCGCGGCGAGCGTGTGCTGGTAGCCGGCGAACCACGCGTCGTGCGAGTCGTTCGTCGTGCCGGTCTTGCCCGCGAGGTCGGTGCGCTTCAGCACGTTGGTCCGTGCACCCGTGCCGCGTTGCGCGACGCTCTGCAGCAGGCTGTTCATCACGTACGCGTTACGCGCGTCGATGGCGCGCGGCGCATTCTGTTCGGCGACGAGCGGCTGCGCGCGCACGACGATCGCGCCGCTCGGATCGGTGACTTCGGCGATCAGGTACGGATTGACGCGGTAGCCGCCGTTCGCGAATACCGAATACGCGCCCGCCATCTGCAGCGGCGTGACCTGGCCCGCGCCGAGTGCCATCGGCAGGTACGCCGGATGGCGTTCCGCGTCGAAGCCGAAGCGCGTGATGTACTGCTGCGCGTACTTCGTGCCGATGTGGTTCAGGATCCGGATCGACACGAGGTTGCGCGAACGCTGCAGCGCGGTGCGCATCGACATCGGGCCTTCGAAGCCGCCGCCGTAGTTCTTCGGCTCCCACGGCTGGCCGCCCGTTTCGGCCGCGCTGAAATACAGCGGACCGTCGTTGATCACCGTCGCCGGCCCGAGGCCCTTGTCGAGCGACGCCGAATAGATGAACGGCTTGAACGACGAACCCGGCTGCCGCCACGCCTGCGTGACGTGGTTGAACTTGTTCTTGTTGTAGTCGAAGCCGCCGACGAGCGAGCGGATCGCGCCGTCCTGCGGGACGATCGACAGGAACGCCCCCTCGACCTGCGGCAACTGCGTGATCGACCATTTGCCGGCGTCGTTCTTCACGACGCGGACGATCGCACCCGGGCGGATGCGGCGATTCGGCTGCGCGTTGGCCGACAGCGCGCCCGACGCGAAGCGCAGGTTGTCGCCTTCGATCGTCGCATTGCTGCCGTCGATGAACGCGACCGTGATCTGGCGCGGGTTTGCGGCCGTGACGACCGCTGCAATCAGTTCGCCGTTGTCGGGGTGTTCGAGCAGCGCATCGTCGATCGCCTGTTCGCGGTCGTCGGCGCCGGCCGGCAGCTCGATGAAGCCTTCCGGCCCCCGATAGCCGTGCCGGCGTTCGTAATCCATGATGCCCTTGCGCAGCGCGGTATAGGCGACCTGCTGATCCGCGGAGTCGATCGTCGTGACGACATTGAAGCCGCGCGTGTAGGTTTCCTCGTGGTATTGCGCGTACATCATTTGTCGGACCATTTCCGCGACGTACTCGGCGTGCACGCTGAAATCGCGGCCCGGACCCTTGACGACGAGCGGCTGTGCGACGGCCTCGTCGTACTGCTCGCGCGAGATGAAGTTCAGCTCGAGCATCCGTTGCAGGATGTATTCCTGGCGCACCTTCGCGCGCTTCGGGTTCACGACCGGGTTGTACGCGGACGGCGCCTTCGGCAGCCCCGCGAGCATCGCCGCTTCGGCGAGCGTGATGTCCTTCAGGTCCTTGCCGAAGTAGACCCGCGCGGCGCTCGCGAAGCCGTATGCGCGCTGGCCGAGATAGATCTGATTCATGTAGACCTCGAGAATCTGATCCTTCGTCAGCGCACGCTCGATCCGGTACGCGAGCAGCATCTCGTAGATCTTGCGCGTGTAGGTCTTCTCGCTCGACAGGAAGAAGTTGCGCGCAACCTGCATCGTGATCGTGCTCGCCCCCTGCGACGCATGGCCGTTCGTCAGCGCGACGAAGCCGGCGCGCACGATGCCGGTGAGGTCGACACCGCCGTGATCGTAGAACCGCGCGTCCTCGATCGCGAGGATCGCCTTCTTCAGCGAATCGGGCACGTCCTTGAAATGGACGACGTCGCGGCGCTCTTCGCCGAATTCGCCGATCAGCACGTGATCGGACGTATAGATGCGCAGCGGCACCTTCGGGCGATAGTCGGTCAGCGCGTCGAGCGACGGCATGTTCGGCCACGCGACGACGAGCGCGTAGCCGAGCACGAGGCCGCCGGCCACGACGAGCGCCACGCACATCGTGGCGAATCCGAGCAGGACTTTTTGCCACCAGGGCCGCTTCTTCGGCTCCGGGGCGGGAGGCGGGGACGTAGGAGTCGTGGATTGCATAGGCGTACCGGAAAACAGTCCCGCGATTATAGCTGCCCGGTAAGACCGGTCCTGACGCGGGGGCCGCCCGCCCTGAAGCCGCGGGCCGGCGTACTTCCAGCATAGCCCGCGCGCGGCCGTCGCGAGCGGATGCTGGCCGTTAGGCCGACTGTCGGCCCGACGCGCCGTTTTGCAGAATCAGTCTCGGAAACGCGGCGTGGGCCGCGACGAGCTCGGGAGGCTGGGATGGCGGGAAGATGGCGAGCGCGGTTTGCGCAGGGTGGGCACCGGTCGACGGGAATCGACGTCGGTGCGGACGAGGTGAGGGTGGTCGTGCTGAGCCGGCGTGGCCGGGGCGCCGAGGTGTGCGTCGAGGGGCTGGAGCGGGAGCCGGTCGGGTTGGCGGGCGGGCCGGAGGATGCGCGTTGGGCGGCGGTTGCGCGGGCGCTGGCCGCGGCCGTGTCGAGACTGTCGGCGGCCGACGTGCGGTGTAGCGCGCGCGGCGTGATGGCGTTGCACGATGACGAGATGCGCACCGCGATGCTGGACTTGGCCGGGCGGGACGACGTCGAGGACGCCGCGCGGCAGGCGGCCGAACGCATTTCGGGGCTCGCGCCGGACAGTCTCGCGTTCGACTGGCGGCAGGACGGCGGAGCGGGGGAGATCGAGGTTGCCGTGGCCTCGCTGGCGCTGCTCGAACGGCGGATCGATGTGGCCGCGCAGGCCGGTGTCGATCTGACGGTGGTCGACTGCGAGTCGGCCGCGGCGCTGCGTGCGTTGCGCTATGCGGCGCAATGCGAACTCGACGCGCAGGCGGGCCCCTGCGCGGCGCTCTGGTTCCATGACTCGGGCGTGCAAGGCTGGCGAATCGACGGTTCGTCGGCCGTACCGGTGCTGACGCTGTCCGGCGCGGCGCCGGGGGCGTTTTCCGATGCATTGCGCCGGCGCGCGCTCGGGGCCGTGTGCTGTGTCCTCGTGGCCGGGGACGAGCGCTGTATCGCCCGCTTCGATACGTCCGTCGCCGAGATCGGCGACGTGGTCGGCGCGGTTGCGGTGCCGTTCGACTGCACGGGCTGGGGCGCGCAATCGTGCCTGTGCACCGGCATGCCGGGCGGCCCGGCATTGGCTGTTGCATTCGGGCTGGCATTGCGCGGAGTGTGGGAATGACGGCCCTCCGTGCGGAGCCGGGCGGCTTCAACCTGTTGCCGTACCGTGAGCGGCTGGCGCGGGCGTTGCGACGTCGTCGGGCCGCGCAGTGCGGTACGGCGATTCTGCTCGGCGTACTCGGCGCCGGCCTGTGGACGGGCGCCGCCAGCGGGGCGCGGTGGCGTGTGGATGCGGAGCGCGCAATCGTGGAGGCGCGGCTGCGGCAGTTGCAGCCACAGGTGGGTGCCGCGACGCGCGCCGCCAATGCGGCGGCCGTCGTCGCGCAG
>NZ_ASSI01000270.1:0-2534 GCF_000466765.1 Burkholderia sp. AU4i
CGACGTTTTCGATGCGGACGAAGGCGTCGTTTTGGGTACGGGCCGCGGGGGCCGGTTGGGTCTGTCGTGCAGCAGCGGAAGAGGGTATCGATTGCATGGGATTCACCATTCGTTCTTCACGGATTGCAGGCGTGAGCGTCCCCGCGCGAGGCGCGTCATGCGACTCGCGGGCAACGGCTCGTGCCGGATGGAACAGTGCGCGCGGCGCGCGCGGGCGGATGAAGGTCCGCGGATCTCAGGCGGGCAGGCGTGAAGCGATGCCTGCGCCGCCGGAATGCTTCGCGATCAGTGGCCCGTCTTCAGCTGGGCCCACAGACGGTTCTCGAGGCGCAGGATGTCGGCCGGCATCGGCTTCATCAGCACCATCTTCTTCAGCACGTCTTCGGGCGGGTAGACGGTCGGGTCCTGCGCGACGGCCGGCGTGACGAACTGGTGCGCGGCCTTGTTCGCGGTCGGGTAGAACACCGTGTTGGTGATCGCCGCGTTGACCTTCGGATCGGACACGTAGTTGATCCACTTCAGGGCGGCCTCGGGGTGCGGTGCATCCTTCGGGATCACCATCACGTCAAACCACAGCAGGCCGCCTTCCTTCGGATTCGAGAACTTGATGTCGTACGAGCGCTTCGCTTCGGCCGAGCGGCGATGCGCGATGCCGACGTCGCCCGACCAGCCGAGCACGACGCACACGTCGTTGTTCGCGAGGTCGTTGATGTAGCCGGACGAGTTGAACTGGGTGATGTACGGGCGGACTTTCTTCAGGACTTCGAATGCAGCCTGGTAGTCGCCGGGGTTCTTGCTGTTCGGATCCTTGCCCATGTATTGCAGCGTCGCGGCGAACACGTCGACGGCCTGGTCGAGGAACGACACGCCGCAGCTCTTCAGCTTTTCCATGTTGGCCGGATCGAACACCAGCGCCCAGCTGTCGACCGGCGCCTTGTCGCCGAGTGCCTTCTTCACCGCCTGCGCGTTGTAGCCGATGCCGTCGGTGCCGTAGGCCCAGGGCACGCCGTACTGGTTGCCCGGATCGGCGTCCGAGATCATCTTCATCAGCAGCGGGTCGAGGTTCGCGAGGTTCGGCAGCTTCGACTTGTCGAGTTTCTGGTACACGCCGGCCTGGATCTGCTTGGCCATGTAGTTCGACGTCGGCACGACGATGTCGTAGCCCGAACTGCCGGCAAGCAGCTTCGCCTGAAGCGTGTCGTCGCTGTCGTAGTTGTCGTACTTGACGTGGATCCCGGTCTGCTTCTGGAAGTTCGGGATCGTGTCCGGTGCGATGTAGTCGGACCAGTTGTAGACGTTCAGATCCTCGGCATGCGCCGACGGGCTGGCGACCGACGTGAACGCGGCCGCGGCGGCAAGGGCGGCAACGGAACAGGCTTGGCGAAGAAAGCAGGCACGCATGGTGGAATTCCCCTGGTTATGGCGGCGTGCGGCGCCCGCCGCACGCCTGTAGGCAAAACCGTTACGAAATACCCAGTTGCTGGGCGGTTGCATCGACTGCTTTTTTCGCCTTCGATACGAGTTCATCGATTTCCTGACGCGAGATCACGAGCGGCGGCGACAGCAGCATCCGGTCGCCGGTCGCACGCATGATCAGGTTGCCGTTGAAGCAGAAGTCGCGGCAGATCGTGCCGACGTCGCCGCCGTTCGCGAAGCGACGGCGTTCGGCCGGTGCCTCCGCGAGCTGAAGGCTCGCGACGAGGCCGTGGCCGTGCACTTCGCCGACGATCGGGTGACGCGCGAAGGTTTCGCGCATCAGCGCCTGGAAGTACGGGCCCGTGTCGTTCTTCACGCGCTCGACGATCCCTTCGTCGCGCAGCAGCTTCAGGTTCGCGACCGCGACGGCTGCCGCGACCGGGTGGCCCGAGTACGTGAGGCCGTGATTGAATTCGCCGTTGTCGATGATCGGCCGTGCCACGCGCTCGTGAATGCCGACGGCGCCCATCGGCACGTAGCCCGACGTGAGGCCCTTGGCCATCGTGATCAGGTCAGGCTCGAAGCCGAAGTGCTGGTGCGCGAACCATTCGCCGGTACGGCCGAAGCCGCCGATCACTTCGTCGGCCACCAGCAGGATGTCGTACTTGCGGCAGATCCGCTGGATTTCCGGCCAGTACGTCGACGGCGGGAAGATCACGCCGCCCGCGCCCTGGAACGGCTCGCCGATGAACGCCGCGACGTTTTCCGCGCCGAGTTCGAGGATCTTCGCCTCGAGCTGCTGCGCGCGGGCCAGGCCGAACGCTTCCGGCGTTTCGCCGGCCGCCGCTTCGCCGAAGAAATACGGCTGGTCGATGTGCACGATGTTCTCGACCTTCGACGGCATCTGCTCGTGCATGTAGCCCATCCCGCCGAGCGTGCCGCCGGCGATCGTCGAGCCGTGGTAACCGTTCTTGCGCGAGATCACGAACTTCTTCTGCGGCTGGCCCTGCACGCGCCAGTACTGGTGCACGAGGCGCAGCACGGTGTCGTTGCCTTCCGAGCCGCTGTTGCAATAGAAGAAGTGGTTGAAACCCTTCGGCGTGACTTCCGCGAGCATC
>NZ_ASSI01000271.1:0-2782 GCF_000466765.1 Burkholderia sp. AU4i
GCCGGCCAACGGCGCACCGCTCGGCTCGCTGAGCCTCGGCGGCGGCTTCGCCGACGATCACCCGGGCGATGCCGCGTTCGAGCGCTATGCGACCGCGCTCGCCCCGCTGGCCGGCCGCTACTCGCTCGCGCACGAATCCGGCCGCGCGATCTTCGCCGACGCGGGCGTGTTCGCGACGCGCGTCGTCGCGGTCAAGACGTGGCCGGACCGCACGATCGCCGTCTGCGACGGCGGGCTGTCGCATGCGTTCCTGCTCGCGCAGACCGAATCGGTGATGCGCCGGCTGGCCGCGCCGTCGCTCGTGCGCCGCACGCCTGCACCGCCCGCGCGCGGCGTGCCGACGATCTACGCCGGCAGCACGTGCAGCCGCGCGGACGTGATCGGCCGCGACGATACGGGCGCGCCGCCGCAGGTGGGCGACATCGCCGTGTTCGCGCGCTGCGGCGCCTATCACCGGACGTACTCGATGGCGCATTTCCTGTCCCACGAAGCCGCGCACGTGTACGTGCGGGCCGCCTAGACCCACCAGAGAGAGGAGCCGATCATGAACGCCCTGATCAGCATCGCCGACCTGCTCGACCACGGCGCCGCGCGCTGGCCGCATCATCCCGCGTATGCCGACGGCGGCGGCACGATGACCTACGAACAGCTCGCGCGCGCGGTCCGCCGCGCGGCCGCCGCGCTCGCGTCGCGCGGCGTGCGGCCCGGCGAGCGCGTCGCGATCTACGCGCCGAAACGCATCGAAACCGTGGTCGCGATGCTCGCGGCCAACGCACTCGGCGCGATCTTCGTGCCGGTCAATCCGCAGTTGAAGGAAGCGCAGATCGAACACATCGTCGCCGACAGCGGCGCGGCGCTGTTCATGACCGGCGCGCAGCGATTGAAGCGCCTGCCGGCGCTCGCCGCGCTCGTCGGCACCCGCGCGATGCTGATCGAGGAGCTGGCCGATGCGATCGCCGCGTCCGACGCCGGCGCTTCGGCACCTTCGGCACCTTTGGCCGCCGGCCGCCCGGTCGACGACGATCCCGCCGCGCTGCTCTATACGTCCGGCTCGACCGGCAAGCCGAAAGGCGTGGTCGTATCGCACCGCAACCTGGTGTCGGGCGCGTTCAGCGTCGCCGCGTACCAGGGGCTGGCCGACGACGACGTCTTGCTCGGCGTGCTGCCGCTGAGCTTCGACGCGGGCCTGAGCCAGCTCACGACCGCGCTGGCGTCCGGCGCGTGTTATGCGCCGCTCGACTTCCTGCAGCCGGCCGACGTGCCGCGCCATTGCGACGCGTTCGGCGTGACGTCGATCACCGGCGTGCCGCCGCTGTGGATGCAGCTCGCGTCGGCCGGCTGGAGCGACACGGCGCGCACGCGAATCCGCCGCTTCGCGAACACCGGCGGCCATCTCGCGACGCCGCTGCTGCACCGCCTGCAGGCGCTGTTCACGCACGCCGCGCCGTACCTGATGTACGGATTGACCGAAGCGTTCCGTTCGACGTACCTGCCGCCGGCCGACGCGGCGTTGCGCCCGACGTCGATCGGCAAGGCCGTGCCGAACGCCGAGATCCTCGTGCTGCGTGCGGACGGCAGCGAATGCGCGGCCGACGAGCCCGGCGAACTCGTGCATCGCGGCGCGTTCGTCACGCTCGGCTACTGGAACCGGCCCGAGCTGACCGCGCAGCGCTTTCGCCCGCTGCCGCGCCGGCACGGCGAGATCCCGCGCCCCGACGTCGCGGTGTGGTCCGGCGACATCGTGCGGCGCGACGCCGACGGCTACCTGTATTTCGTCGCGCGCGGCGACGACATGATCAAGACCTCCGGCTACCGCGTCAGCCCGACCGAGGTCGAGGACGTGCTGTTCGCGCTGCCCCACATCCGCGAGGCGGCGGTGTTCGGCGTGCCGCACGCATCGCTCGGCGAGGCGATCGCCGCGTGCGTCGTGTCGACGCTCGACGCCGACGCGTGCCGCGCCGACATCGCACGCGCGTGCCGCGACGCGTTGCCGACCTACATGAGCCCGCTCGTCGTCGAGCCGCTGCCGGCGCTGCCGCGCAACCCGAACGGCAAGATCGACCGCCCCGCGCTGAAAAACCAGTATCGCGACGCGTTCGCGCGCACGAACGAGGAGACCGCCGCATGACCCTGTCGACGCTCGATGAAACCTGCCTCGGCGCGCGCCGCGTCGCCGCGCCCGGCACGCTCGCCCTGTCCGGCGGCGTCGTGGTGCTGCCGCCCGCCGTCGTGTTCAGCGCGATCCAGGCACAGGAGCGCCATCCCGGCTACCGGCACCTGCTGCTGCCGCAGGCGCGCTTCGCGCGGCCGCGCGGGATGGGCGCGCTGACGCCCGAGGAAGGCACGCGCCTCGCGCCGGGCGGCCGGCCCGCGCTGCGGGTCGCGCCGCCCGGGCGCAGCCTCGCCGATCTCGCCGCCGACGCCGCGCTCGACCTGCGCGACCAGCTCGGTTCCGGGCAACTGGCCCGCACGACCCACGTGATCGTCGCGAGCTGCGCGCTCAACGAAGGCATCGGCGACTCGGTCGTCGGCCGCATGCAGTACGAACTCGGCCTGCAACGCGTGACGCCGTTCGCGCTCGGCCAGAACGGCACGCTCGGCTGGTATTCGGCGCTGATGCTGCTCGACGGGCTGCTCGACGAAGGCGACCAGGCGCTCGTGATCCTCAGCGACAAGTGGCTCTATCCGTTCTTCCGCCAGTTCGGCGACCTGGTCGGCTACGGCGACGCGGCCGCCGCGCTGCTCGTGTCGCGCGCGGGCCCGGCGCCCGAGCCGGCCGACT
>NZ_ASSI01000272.1:0-3756 GCF_000466765.1 Burkholderia sp. AU4i
GCGGCGCGGTGCGATCGCGTCGACTTCCGCGTCGAACGCGCGCGCGGCGTCGCGATCGGCCGCGGCCGGCCCGTGCGTCGCGCGCATCGCGTCGACGCCCACCGCGTCGATCACGCGATCGACCCCGATCCCGCCCGTCAGCCGGAGCACGGTTTCGACCGGATCGTCCTCGGAAAAATCGACGATCTCGGCGCCCTGTGCGCAAGCCATCTCGAGACGCGACGCGATGCGGTCGACCGCGATCACGCGCCCGGCGCCCATCAGCTTCGCGCTCGCGATCGCGAACTGGCCGACCGGCCCCGCACCGAACACGGCGACCGTATCGCCCGGCTTCACCTCCGCGAGCTGCGCGCCGAAATAACCGGTCGGGAAAATGTCCGACATCAGGATCGCGCGATCGTCGTCGATCGCGTCGGGCAACCGGATCAGGCTCGCGTGCGCGAGCGGCGTGCGCGCGTATTCGGCCTGCAACCCGTCGAACGGGCCGCTGTCCGCCGGGCCGCCGAAAAACGCGGTGCCGGCACGCGGCCCGCCCGGGTTCGCGACGTCGCATTGCGCGGTGTAGCCCGCGCGGCAGTATGCGCAACTGCCGCAGGCAATCGTCGACGGAATCAGCACGCGATCGCCGCGCCGCAGGTTGCGTACGTCGCGCCCGACCGCCTCGACGATGCCGACGCCCTCGTGGCCGAGGATCGTGCCGGGTTTCATCCCGCCGAGCGTGCCGCGCACCATGTGCAGGTCGGTGCCGCAGATCGCGCTGGCCGTCAGGCGCACGACCGCGTCGGTTGGCGCTGCCACTTCCGGATCGGGCACCGTGTCGATGCGAATGTCGCCGATGCCGTGAAATACGACTGCTTTCATGTCTGGCCCTCCTTGTCGATGGCGTGAACGGTCGATCAGACCGTCAAGCCGGTCGAGCAAGGCGCGCGCCCGGTCGCGGGCCGCGCGCGGCCATGCAGTGCGTCGTACCATCGCTGCGTTCAATGCGGCAGCCCGAACGCGGCCTTCAGGCTCGCGACGATCATCTGCATCGCGATCGCCGCGAGGATCATCCCCATCAGGCGCTGGGTCACCGCCGTCACGCGCGGCGACAGGTAATGGCCGATCAGCGGCGCGGACAGCAACGAAACGGCCAGCAGCACGAGAAACGCGGCGAGCCCGAGCGCAAATGCGAGTTCCTGTCCGGTCGAGAACGCGCTGTGCCCGAGCACGATCATCGTCGCGATCGTGCCGGGGCCGACGAGCAGCGGGATCGTCAGCGGATAGATCGCGACGCTCTCGGCCGCCGCCGGGTCGGCGCCTTCGTCCTCGCCCGGCGAATGCTGGCGGCTCGGCGCGCCGTGCAGCATCGACAGCGCGATCAGCAGCACCAGCAGCCCGCCCGCAAGACGGAAATCGTCGATCGTCAGGCCGAATACGTGCAGGATCGCGCCGCCCGCGACGGCCGACACGATGCAGCCGACCGTCACGCCGATCGCGGCCGTCAGCGCGACCTTGCGGCGCACGGCGTCCGCCGCGCCTTCGGTCAGCGACAGGAACACCGGGATGTTCGCGATCGGGTTCATGATCGCGAACAGCGCCGCGAACACCTTGATCGAAAAGGTCAGGTCGAAGGCCACAGGTTCGCTCCCGTCTCACGCGTCGGTTCGTACACCGAATCGCACGCAAATTCCGTTTCGTTTCCGGTGCACGGCGCGCGCCATGCTGCTACGATCGACGCACCGCGTTCACGCACGACGGAGGGCCCAGACCGATGCAAGCCACCGACACCTTCATGGATCACGAGATTCGCGTCGAGGCGACGCGCAACGCGAACGGCGCGTGGGTCGCGCACGTGCGGATCTTCCGCGACGGCACGCCGGTCGACCTGCCCGCGCCCGAACTCGTCACGCCCGAATGGCTCACGTGCGACGAAGCGCTGCGCGGCGGAATCGACCAGGGCCGCGTGATCGTCAAGACACGCGACTGTTAACGTCGCGCGGTTCATCGCCGCATCACCGGCGGGCAGCGCGCCGCGCGTTTCACGCATCGAAATCGAGATCGCCGATCAGGATTTCGCGGTCGCGCTGGGTCCGTGAACTGAAGTCGACCGGCAATTCCATCTGCCAGCGTTCGATCGTGACCGGCAGCGCCGCGAGATAGCGGTCGAAGCGGCTGCGGTCGGGCTCGGCCAGCAACGCATCGATCGCGTCGTCGCGCCACGCGAGCCGCGCGTTCAGCCGGTTCGGCAGCCCGGCCGTCGACGTGAGGCCGATCACGTCGACACAGGTCGGGCTCCCCTGCCCGTCGTGCGGCACGACTTCCACGCGCACTTCACCAGGCTGATACAGGCCGAGCACGCGCGCCGCGATGTGCGGCGCGAACTCGGTTTCGAAACGTGCGCGGATTTCAGGGCTCATCTTGCCTCCGGGTTCGAATCATGTCGTCACATGGCCGTCATGCGGCTGCAATCTGCCGCTCGAATGCCGCTTCCGCCTTCAGGCTGTCGAGATCGCGGCCGATCGTCGCGACCGCGAGCCGCGTGTCGCCGCGCCAGTACGCGATCGCGCAGTCGTGCGCGCCGAGGTCGCCGTCGATCTCGACGCGATCCCATTGCTCCGCATGCCCGACGTAGTTGATCGTCAGGTCGTAATGCTGGCTCCAGAAGAACGGCACCGCGTCGAACGGGCGCTGCTGGCCAAGCATGTTGCGCGCCGCGACGATGCCCTGCCGCTCGGCGACGACCCAGTGCTCGACGCGAATGCGCTCGCCCGTCAGCGGATCGGGCCAGCGCGCGATGTCGCCGGCCGCGTAGATGCCGGGCACACTCGTCTGAAGGAAGCGGTCGACCGTCACGCCGCGCTCGACGGCCAGCCCCGCGTCCTGCGCGAGCGCGACGTTCGGGTGCACGCCGATGCCGACCAGCACGACGTCGGCCGGCAGCACGTCGCCGGTCGACAGCGTCACGCTGTCCGGCGTGATCCGCGCCGGCGTCGCGCCGAGATGGAACACGACGCCGTGCGATTCGTGCAGGGCCTTGATCGTGTCGCCGAGCGCTTCGCCGAGCACGCGCGCCATCGGATGCGCATCGGGCGCGACGACCTGCACGTCGAGCCCGCGCGTGCGCAACGCGGCGGCCGCTTCGAGCCCGATGAAGCTCGCACCGACCACCACGCAGCGGCGCGCCGTTTTCAGCTTGCCGATCAGCGCGTCGCAATCGGCACGCGAGCGCAGCACGCACACGTGCGGCAAATCCGCGCCGGGCACGGTCAGCCGGTTCGGCTCGGCGCCCGTTGCCAGCAGCAGCGCGCCGTACCCGACACGGCTGCCGTCGGCCAGTTCGACCGCCTGCCGCGCGGGGTCGATCCGCGCGACACGCGTGCCGCACCGCACGTCGATCCGGTGGTCGGTATAGAACGACGGCGCACGCAGCGGCAGCCAGTCGGCGTCGGCCGTGCCGGCGAGATAGTCTTTCGACAGGTTCGGCCGGTCGTACGGCGGATCGGCATCGGCGGTGAGCAACGTGACGGGATGCGGATAACCCGCCTGCCGCAGCGTCACGGCGGCCGCGATCGCGGCGGCGCCGCCGCCGACGATCACCACCGACGCGGGCAGCCCGGCCGCATTCAGCGCGGGAGGCGCGGCGGCCGGCCGCGCATCACGGCACGGCCGTCGCGGCGTTCGACGCGCCAGCACGGGAGCCCGTCGAGCGCCGGTGCGCGCAGCAGTGCGCCCGTGCGCAGGCAGAACGCCGCGTGATGCCATGGGCAGTGGATC
>NZ_ASSI01000273.1:0-574 GCF_000466765.1 Burkholderia sp. AU4i
GGCGGCACGCGCCCGGGACGGCCGTGCCGGCCGCCGCCGTGTTCGCCGCCTGCCGGTGCGGATCGGCCCGCTTGCGCGGATCGAAGCGTCGTGGTCACGCCGTGTCGCCGCGCGTGTCGGTAGCGGGAACAGAGGGAACAGCGGGAGCGGCGCTCACGATCCGCGTTTCGCGCATCATGCACAGCGTCGCGACGGTGACGAGGCCGAGCGCGACGAGAAACAGCGACACGGGCCACGATGCGTGATAACGCGCGAGCAGCGCGGTGGCGATCAGCGGCGACATCCCGCCGGCGAAGATCGACGCGACTTCATGCCCGAGCGCGACGCCCGAGTAACGCACCTCGGTGCTGAACAGCTCGCCGACGAGCGCGGGCAGCGTGCCGATCATTGCGCCGTGGCTGACGGCCGTGCCGACCGTCAGCGCGAGCCAGACGAGCGGCGTCGCGCGCGTGTCGAGCAGCCAGAAGAACGGGAATGCGCATGCGACGAGGCTCAGCGCGCCGATCAGGTACACGGGCTTGCGGCCGATCCGGTCGGACAGCCGGCCCCACGCGAGCATCGCGCCCATCTCGAC
>NZ_ASSI01000274.1:0-11222 GCF_000466765.1 Burkholderia sp. AU4i
GTGCCGGGCGACCCCGAACACAGCCTGCTGGCCGCGCAGGATCTCACGAAGAACTGGACGTTCGCCCCGGCGAGCAGCCTGCCGGGCGCCGGCGGCGCGCAACTGTCGGGCGCGGCCGGCGTGACGGGCATGGCGCCGGCGACGGTGCCCGGCACCGTGCTGAACAGCATGATCGTCAACGGCAAGTATCCCGACCCGTTCTACGGCCGCATCGTCACGGACACCATTCCCGACACGCTGAAGGACACCGACTACTGGTACCGGACGACCTTCACGGCGCCCGCACGGCAGCCGGGGCAGCGGCTGTGGCTGCGCTTCGGCGGCGTCAACTACTGCGCCGAGGTCTGGTTGAACGGCGCGCCCGTCGGCCGGCTCGAAGGTGCGTTCAAGCAGGGGGCGTTCGACGTCTCGAAGCGGGTGCCGCAAGCGGGCGGCGCGGCCGGTCTCGCGGTGCGCGTCGTCAAGCCGGATTTCTCGGAAGGGCCGCTGCTGCCGAGCTACGCGAGCGGCGTCACGCGCGGCGGGCGCAACGGCGGCCCGACCGGCGTCACGCTGAAGAACGGGCCGACCTTCTTCTGCTCGGCGGGCTGGGACTGGCTGCCGACGATCCCCGATCGCGAACTCGGCATCTGGCAGCCAGTGGCATGGTTCACGACCGGCGCGGTGCGGATCGCGGCGATCAACGTCGCGCACACGCTGTCCACCGACCTGTCGCGCGCCGAGTTGCGGCTCGATCTCGAGCTGGACAACGGCTCCGGCGCGGATCTCGTCGCGACCGTCGTCGGCACAGTCGGCAACGGCGTGCCGTTTCGCCACGACATCGCGATTCCCGCATCGAGTACGACGACGAAGGTGTCGCTCACGTCGTCGGATATCGCGGCGCTTTCGATCAAGCAGCCGAGCCTTTGGTGGCCGAACGGATATGGCGAACCGAACCTCTACGCGGTGACGGTCGGCATCGAGGTGGCGCGCAGGCGCTCGGACGAGCGCACGCTGAAAGTCGGCCTGCGCCGCATCGAATACGTGCGCGACATCGGCATGGGGCCGCAGTTGAGCATTACGGTCAACGGCCTGCCGATTCTCGTGATGGGCGGCAACTGGGGGCTCGACGAAGCGCTGAAGCGCATTCCGCGCGAACGGTTGTTCAACCAGGTGCGGCTCCATCGCGACGCGAACCTCAACCTGATCCGCAACTGGAACGGGCAGAGCACGAGCGACGATTTCTTCGATGCATGCGACCGCTACGGGATCCTCGTCTGGCAGGACTTCTTCTTCTCGACCGAAGGCGACGGGTCGGGGCCGGCCAACGTGCCGCGCGATCTCGACAACATCCGCGACGTGATCGCGCGCAACCGTCATCGCCCGTCGATCCTGCTCTGGTGCGGCGGCAACGAAGGGGCGCCGCCGCCGGCACTCGTCAAGGGGCTCGACGCGCTCGTCGCCGAACTCGACCCGCAACGCCTGTGCCTCACGAGTTCGGCCGGCGATACGGGCGCCGGTGCGGTGAACGGCTATTCGTCCGGCGGCCCGTACAACTGGGCCTCGCCGCAGGCCGCATTCAGCCGCGGCTACGGCACGACGTCGATCGCGTTTCACAACGAGGTCGGCTCGCATTCGATCCCGACGCTCGAATGCGTCGAATCGATGCTGCCGCCCGGCTCGTATGAATGCCCGGACGACTTCTGGGCCGACCGCGACATGAACGGCAACGGCGCGTATTACCCGTCGGTCGGCAAGCAGGGCGGCGCCGGCTACATCGCGATGACGGCACAGCGCTACGGCGCGATCCGCAATCTCGCGGACTTCGTGCGCAAGGCGCAGATGATGAACTACGAATGCATCCGCTCGATCTACGAGGCGAACGCGGCCGTGATGATCGGCCCGGTGGCCGGGAAGATCACGTCGCCGGCCACCGGCGTGATCATGTGGATGACGAACCCCGCGCAACCGAGCTTCGTGTGGCAGATGTACAGCCACGACCTCGACGCGCATGCGTCGTTCTTCGCGGTGCGGCACGGATGCCGTCGCGTCAATGCGATCCTCGATGCGAATACCGCCGACGTGACGATCGCGAATCATACGGCGGCAGCCGTCACCGGCCGCGTCGAGATGCGCGTGTACAACCTCGACGGCACGTCGAGCAGCCGGACTGTCGCGGACGTCGGTGGAGTCGCGAAGGCATCGTATCGCGTGGTGGCGAACCTGAAGGCGGCGATGGCCGCGGCGAAGTCGGACGTGTGCATCGTGTCGCTCGTGCTGACCGATGCGGGCGGCAATACGCTCGCGGAGAACGTGTACTGGCGACAGCGCGACGGAGGCGACACCGCGTATACGTCGCTCGATACGATGCCGGGCGCGGCGGTTGCCATCGGCGCGGCATCGGCCGAGATCGACGACACGACGACGCGCATCACGGTCGACGTCGCGAACATCGGCACGACGTTCGCGTTGATGACGCACTTGCAGGTATTCGATCCGTCGACCGGTGCGCGCGTGCTGCCCGCGTTCTACAGCGACAACTACCTGAACCTGATGCCGGGCGCGAAGCGGCAGGTCACGATCGATTTGCCGCATGCGAGCGGCGCGCCGGTGTCGCGCGTCGCGCTGCGCGTCGACGGGTGGCGGCTCGACCGCCCGAACTGCAGGCTCGGGCTCGGCGGCGTGCCGGTCGTGTTCAACGAGCGCGCGCTGGCGGTCGATCCGGCGGTGCCGACGTTTGGGGCATGCTGACGGCGGCGTGGGCGTGGGCGTGGGCGCGTGCCGTGCAAGCGGCAGCGAGCCGTTCAAGCGCCGCGTGAAGGCACGCGGCGTTCGTCGTACGCCCGATCGCCGGCGCGCCGTTACGGCTTGAGAAACCTGTCGAGCCAGCGCGGTGTCGCTGCGCGATCGAAGACGACGTGCAGCTCGGGACTGAACGCGCCGTATTCGAGCCCGTGGCGTTGGGCAAGCAGCGTCAGGGACTGCGGCGTGTGAAACGAGATGTGCCCGTTGCGCGGCACGCAGTACCACCACTGCTCGATGCCGCGCTCGATGATCTCCCGGCTGATCAGCGATGTCTGGAACAGCAGCGCGCCGTCGCGTTTCCGGTAACGCATGATCTGGTCGAAGAGATCGAACGGCGCCGGATGATGCTCGAACACCTCGAACGACAGGATCGTGTCGAACGTGCCTGCGGGCGGAACCGGATGCGAGAACGGATCGTACGACGTCACGTCCGTGAAGCCGCGCGATGCCAGTTTCCGTTCCAGCAAGCCCAGCCCCGAGCCGAAATCGAGAATCCGGCCTTCCCGCATTTCCGCGAAACTGGTGCAGATCAGGTCGGCATGCTGCTGCGGACGGACCTCGAGATACTCGGGATCGTGGCGCGCATAGTCGGCGTTATAGACATGCTGCGCGAAATCGTCGTGGGTCCAGCTGTCGAACATGGGCGCCCACGTGAAGCCGCATTGCTCGCAAGCATGGTAGTAGACCGGCACGCCCGCATACGGGTCGACTTTCTTCCCGGCAATGAAGTCGGCGCCGCAGCGCGAGAAATCGACCAGCCCGCAGATGGGGGCGCGGGCCGAGCACACCTTGCAGGCGAGGGCGGCCGGGTGGCGGTTCGAACCATGATTCAAATTCCGTTCTCCTGTTGCCGGCAAGGCGTGCGCGTGACAGACGGTGCGGGTGCGGGAGAGGCTATCACAGTCGCGCCGGCCGTCGCGACCGGGCGCGGCCGCGTGGCCCTGCGCACTTACGGACGCAGCAGGTCGAATCCGCCGAACACGACGACACCGCTCAACACGATCATCGCGACGGAGTGCTGGCCGAAGTAGAGAATCGCGGCGGCAAGCCACGTCGTGATGCAGAAGGCGCCGATGCGGGCCATCGTGTGTTCCTCGAATGCGTGATGAAGTGAGCGCGCGCCGGACGGCGTTCGCCGCTTGAAGCGGCGAGCGGGGCACGCAGGCGAACGGAAAAAGCGACCCGCGCAGCCGCGACCGCGGCGTCGGCACGTGTCGCGTGCCGCGCCCGGAAGGGCGGGAGTCGATAACCGGCGGCGTTGCGCGCTCGTGCGCCGGGGCGGCGGGCGCGCGACTTCCGCCGGCGAAGCCGCGATTTTATCAGCGCTGCGGTGCCGCGAATCTGGCCCTTTCGCGACTAAAACCGGCGATCTTCAGCCAAATCTGTCTGGCCCCGATACTCAAGTTTCGTGTGACGAATGCCGTAAACGAGTTGGAAGGTAATTTCGCCCCCAGCCACGATTCGCTTACCGACACAGGGACCGACACGATGCAGATCGATTTCTCCACGACCACGCGCACCTCGCTGGCGGACGCCAGCCCTGGCGCGAACGCTTCGTCGGCCGCGCCCGCCGCGACGTCATCCACCGATGGCGCGACGAATGCCGCGGGCGCGACGGGTACGACGAGTCCGGCAGGCACTTCCGGCGCGCAGGGTTCGACCGGTGCCAGCGGCGAAACGCTCGGCGCATCGGGCGCGTCGTCCGACGACCCGGCGGTCGCGCAGCTTAAAGCGTTGATCGACCGGTTGCAGAAGCAACTAGCCACGATCGAGCGCCAGATGGCGAGCGCGGCGCAGCGCGCGAAGGACGACCCGGCCGCGGCGGTCGAACAGCAGTCGCTGAGCGCGGAAGCCGGTGCGATCGCGGGAGCGCTGGCGACCGCGATCTCGCAACTCGCGGCGGCCGTCGAGAAGACGGGCGGCTCGTCGGCGGGCGGGCTGGTGTCGACGCAGGCCTGAGCGGATGCGGCCGCGTCGGCCGCACGCATTACAATCGCAAGCACGTCTCCCTCGACAGGACGGCAGAACGATGGATGCGGAACTCGACGACGACGACCTCGTCCGTTTCGACGCGCAAGGCGGCACGCCGCTGCCGGCGGCCGACGCGCAAGGATGGCTCGAACACGACGGCGCGCGCATCTGGCACGCGTCGTTCGGCCACGGCCCGCCGGTCGTGCTGTTGCACGGCGGCCTCGGCCACGGCGGCAACTGGGGCAACCAGGTGCCGGCGCTGCTCGCGGCCGGCTACCGCGCGATCGTGATCGACAGCCGCGGCCACGGCCGCAGCACGCGCGACGCGCAACCCTATTCCTACGAACGCATGGCGTCGGACGTGCTCGCGGTGCTCGATGCGCTGGACGTCGACCGTGCGCGCTTCGTCGGCTGGAGCGACGGCGCGTGCATCGCGCTCGTGCTGGCCGATCGCGCGCCGGAACGCGCGGCCGGCGTGTTCTTCTTCGCATGCAACATGGACCCGGGCGGCACGAAGGAGATCGTGCCGGGCCCGCTGCTCGACCGCTGCTTCGCGCGGCATCGCAAGGACTACGCGGCGCTTTCCGCGACACCGGGCGAATTCGACGCATTCGTCGCGGCCGTCAGCGAAATGATGCGCACGCAACCGGATTACAGCGCGGAGGATCTCGCGGCGATCGCCGTGCCGGTCACGATCGTGCTGGGCGAGCACGACGAATTCATCCGGCCCGAGCATGCGGCGTACCTGGCGCGCACGATCCCGGGCGCGACGCTGACGATCCTGCCCGGCGTGAGCCATTTCGCGCCGCTGCAGCGGCCCGCGCGGTTCAACGCGGCGATGCTGGCGTTTCTGGACCGGTTGCCGGGGTAACGCGCTGGAGCCGTCGTGTTGCCGGCGCCGTGACTCGTTTGCACGGCAACGTCATCGACGTGTCGCGCTCGTGGCAGTGCACGCGACGGTGCTGCCCGACGTTCCCCGCAAACCATCGAGCCCGCCGCGCCGGCGGCAGCGGTCATCCACTCCTTCGCCAAGCCCATAAGTTTTTCTTTAGGCTCGATCAACATAACGTCGATTGTTGACGGACGGCTTACAGCGGATAGTCCTGCTTCGGCAGGCCGGCCGCTGCGATTTCCGCATGGCGCGACCGGATCTGTTGTCCACGCAACCATCAGAAATCGAAGGAACCGCAACCATGCGATTCAACGCGACACGCTTCGCCGCGACCCTGCTCGTCGCCGCGTGCGTCACCGCCACGGCCGGCCGCGCGGGCGCCGCCACCCCGGACGACCTCCACGACACCGTGACCCGTCACATCGCGCCGCTGATGAAGCAGTACGCGATTCCCGGCATGGCGGTCGGCATCGTCGCCGACGGCAAGCCCTACGTGTTCGACTACGGCGTGATGTCGACGCAAACCGGCAAGCCCGTCACCGGCGACACGCTGTTCGAAATCGGCTCGGTCAGCAAGACGCTGACCGCGACGCTCGCGGCCGACGCGCAGGAGGGCGGCGAACTGTCGCTGGCCGACCCGGTCGGCAAGTACCTGCCCGCCCTGCAGGGCAAGCCGTTCGGTGTCGTGACGCTGCTCGATCTCGGTACGCACACGTCCGGCGGCATGCCGGTGCAGGTGCCGGACAGCATCCGCGACGACGCGGGGCTGATCCGCTATCTCGACGCGTGGCGGCCCGCGCACGCGCCGGGTACGTACCGGACGTATTCGAACGTGTCGGTCGGCATGCTCGGGTGGCTCACCGCGAAGGCGATGCACAAGGATTTCGCGGTGCTGATGGAGCAGCGGCTCTTTCCCGCGCTCGGCATGACGCACACGTACATCAACGTGCCGGAAGCACGTCAGGCCGACTACGCACAGGGTTATACGCAGGACGGCAAGCCGATCCGGATGACGGGCGGCATGCTGTGGCAGCCGGCCTACGGCGTGCGGACCACGGCGGCCGACCTGCTGCGCTTCGTGCAGGCGAACATGGGGCTGATCGAAACCGCGCCGCGCCTGCAGCGCGCGCTCGAACGCACCCACACCGGCTATTTCCGCGCGGGACCGCTGACGCAGGACCTGATCTGGGAACAGTATCCGTATCCGGTCGCGCTGCCGACGCTGCTCGAAGGCAACTCGATGAAGATGCTGCGCGACGGGTTGCCGGCCTCCGCGATCAAGCCGCCGCTCGCGCCGAGCGCGAATACGTGGATCAACAAGACGGGCTCGACCAACGGCTTCAGCACCTATGTCGCGTTCGTCCCGTCGAAGCGGATCGCGATCGTGATGCTCGCGAACCGCAGCTTTCCGAACGAAGACCGCGTGAAGGCCGCGTACGGGATTCTCGGGGCGCTCGACGGCCGGCGGTAACGTTTCCGCCGGCACGCCGGTCGTGCCGCACGGCCGGCGTGCCGAGCTGTCGGGAAGGCGACCGATGCAGTCGCGACGAATCCGGACGAACGATTGCGCACGGCGGCGATGCAGCGCGGCTGGCGGATCGTCGACCTGTCGTGCAATGCCGCGTCGATCGCGCCCGCTCGCCGCTCATTCGGGCGGCTGCTCGTCGTACGCGACGAAGATCTTCCGCGTGCGTTCGACGACTTCCCACGTGCCGCGAAAACCCGGCGGAATCACGAAACGATGGCCGGCACGCAGGGTCTTCCGGTTGCCTTCGAGGTCGGTGATCACCGACGTGCCTTCGAGGATCTCGCAGTATTCCGCTTCGGTGTACGCGACGTGCCAGCAGCCGGGCGTGCTTTCCCAGATGCCGGTCGAGAAGCGGCCGCACGGACTCGCGAAGCCGGGTGTGAGCGTATGCAGCGGATCGCCGGAAATCAGTTTCTCGGGCGATACGCGGTACTGCGTGGGCTCGCCGCCCGGGGCGAACGCGTCGGTGATGGAGGAAACGTCGATCATGATGGGCATGCTTCGTCGGGGTGGATGGATCGGATGCGCGTGCGGCGCGCCCGTGCGAGGCGAGCGCGATGCGTGGCCTCGCGTCCGACATCATCGCAGATCGACGGGCCGGTGCGGGCAGTGGCCGGATCGGGCGCCGGGGAATCCCGACCCGAAGCAGCGCCGCGCGATCGCGCAGCCGCGACGAACGCTTATGATGGGCGATCGACGCGGTCACGCGAACGCGACACACGAGGAGATCCGGTTGAGCATCACATGGGACGGCATCACGGGCGCCGACGTGCTCGTCGACGCGCAGGTCGCGACCCGGCACGCGCTGGCCGACGCGGCCAGGAACGGCGACTGGGCGACGATGCTCGCGCTCGTCGCGAAGGAGCGTGCGCTCGTCAACGCGACCCGGCTCGGCGGCACGTCGCTTCGTGCGCCGCTGCATCAGGCTGCCTGCGGCGGCGCACCGAAAGAGGTCGTCGCCGAACTGTTGCGGCTCGGTGCGTGGCGCATGCTGCGCGATGCCCACGGCGAGCGCCCGGTCGATATCGCCGGGCGGCGCGGGCATCGGCATCTGGTCGACCTGCTGGCGCCGCAGCCGCGACGCTTCGTGCCCGGCGCCACGCTGCTCGCCATCCAGCGTCATTTCCACGCGATGATCCTCGGCCGCATCGCACATTTGCGCGTCGACGCGCTGCGCCTGCCCGAACTCGAACCGCTACTCGAACTCGACGCGCAGGCCGAACGCATGTGGTTCGCGGTGCCGGGCATGTATGGCGGATTCGCCTATGCGCTGCACACGGAAGGCGACGCGGCGATGCTCGTGTCCGAGAGCTGGAGCCGTGTGGCCGGCGGCTCGGGCCAGCGGCACGAAATCACCGCGGACGGCTGCACGCTGGTCGACGAGGGATTTGTCTGACGCGATCGATCATCCCGTTGCGCTCAAAACTGTTTTCGCGACGCCGCCCTTCCTCGCGCAACGCCGGCCGCCGATACTGCGACGCACGACATTTCGCGAGACGTGTGCCGTACCGACTGTCTCGCTCTCGGAGCAGCAGATGAAAGGCATCAGGATATTCGTGACGGGCGCGAGCGGCTACATCGGCGGCTCGGTGGCCGCGCGGCTCGTCTCGGCAGGGCACGTCGTCACCGGCTTGACGCGCGACGGCGACAACGCCGCGAAACTCGCGGCGGCCGGCATCATGCCGGTCGTCGGCACGCTCGACGACTCGGCGCTGCTGCACGCGTTCGCGCGCGACGCGGACTGCGTCGTCAACGCGGCGAGCAGCGATCACCGCGCGGCCGTCGAGGCGATCATCGCCGCGCTGAGCGGCTCGGGCAAGACGTTCGTGCATACGAGCGGCACCAGCGTGATCGCGGACGACGCACAGGGCGCGCATGGCGATGCCCCCGTATTCGACGAGACGACGCCCGTCGTCAAACCCGCGAAGGCCGAGCGCCGTGCGATCGACCGGCTCGTGATGTCGTCGGCCAATCTTGGCATCCGTTCGGCCGTGATCTGCAACAGCATGATCTACGGCGACGGCCTCGGCATCCGCCGCGACAGCGCGCAGCTGCCGCTGCTCGCGGCGATCGCGCGCGATGCCGGCGCGGTGCGCGTGATCGGCAAGGGGCTGAACTGCTGGTCGAACGTGCACGTCGCCGATGTCGCCGATCTGTATCTGCGCGCGATCGATGCCGCGCCGCCCGGTGCGTTCTACTTCGCGGAAAACGGCGAAGCGTCGTTCGCGGAAATCGGCCATGCGCTCGGCGAGCGGCTCGGCTTGCCGTCCATCGTCGAATGGGACATCGCGGATGCGGCGCGGGCGCTCGGCCATTCGCGCGCGCATTACTCGCTCGCGTCGAACAGCCGCGTGAAGGCGTTGCGCGCGCGGCAGGAACTCGGGTGGGCGCCGGCGCACGGCACGATGCTCGACTGGATTCGCGACGAGATGCCCGTCGCGGCCTGACACGGCGTTGCCTTGTCTGACGAAAAGCGCGCCCGCCCGGGCGCGTTTGCGTATGCGGCCTCCCGCTTCGTGCCGGATTGTTCGGACAATAGTCGCCGCGAATCATTGAACCGAAATCAACTGTGATTCGCGCGCGCGCCGGCTTATCAAAGTGGCGCGGCGGCACTATCGTGGCGGTTTCTGAAACTGCGGAAGGCTGCCGACCATGAAGACGACCCTCGACGAGATGCTCGCGTTCGTGACCATCGCCGATACCGGTTCGCTGACGGGTGCGGCCGACAAGCTGCATCAGCCGACCTCGGTGATGAGCCGGATCCTGCGGCGCCTCGAGGAGAAGCTCGACACGACGCTGATCCGCCGCACGACGCGCCGCCTCGAATTGACCGACGAGGGCAAGCTTTTTCTCGACTACGCGCGCGACATCATCGCGTCGGTCGAGTTTGCCGAGGAACAGATCGTCAGCCAGCGCGAGACGCCGTCCGGGCGCTTGCGGATCAACGCGGCGATGCCGTTCATGCAGCACGTGATCGCGCCGATGATGCCCGGCTTCCGCGAAGCCTATCCGGCGATCACGGCCGAACTCCATACGAGCGACGAGATCATCGACCTGCTCGAACAGCGCACCGACGTGGCGATCCGGATCGGCGAGCTGCGCGATTCGACGCTGCATGCGCGCCGGCTCGGCAGCAGCCGGCTGCGCATCCTGGCGAGCCCGGCCTATCTGGAGAAAGCCGGCGTACCGACGAGCGTCGCCGAACTCGCGAACCATGCGCTGCTCGGCTTCGTGCAGCCGGAAACGCTGAACCACTGGCCGTTGCAGACCGCCGACGGCGGCGTGTACCGGATTCATCCGGCGCTGCAGGCGTCGAGCGGCGAGACGCTGCTGACGCTCGCGCTCAGTGGCGCCGGAATCGTGTGCCTGGCCGACTACATGACGGGCACGCATCGTCGCGACGGCAGCCTCGTCGAACTGCTCGTCGACGATACCGTCGAGTTCCGCCAGCCGATTCACGCGGTGTTCTATCGCAATGCGACGCTGTCGTCACGCATCGTCAGTTTTCTCGACTACTTGAGCGCGCAGTTGAAGGAAGGCGGCGACATCGACTGAGCCGGTGCCGCACGCAGCTGGCCAGGCAACATGCAAAAGGGCGGCGGGTTCGAAACACATCGAACCCGCCGCCCTTTGCGTATCGACCGATGCGCGGCAGCGGTCGCACCTGAACCGCGCGCCTACTGCCCCAGCGCAGTCATCAGCCTGACCCGGCCGAGCATTTCCTCGGTGCGCGCCTGCGCGAGCGAGTCCTCGGCCGCGAGCAGCGAACGCTGCACCTCCAGCGTATCGATGAACGCCGATTCGCCGCTGCGCCACGAGCGGTTGATCTGCGTATAGGCGCCGCGCGCGTTCGACACCGCGCGTTCGAGGCGCTCGGTCCGGCTGTGATCGCGGGCGGTGGCGGCAATCGACGTCTCGACGTCGCCGACGGCCGTCAGCACCGTCGAGCGATACGCGGCGACCGCCTGTGCGGCCTGCGCGCGGCGCAACGCGACGACGCTGCGCCGGCGCCCGCCGTCGAACAGCGGCGCACTCGCACCGGCGCCG
>NZ_ASSI01000275.1:0-2978 GCF_000466765.1 Burkholderia sp. AU4i
GTAAGCGCGAATTTAAGCGCACCTAGAATCGGAAGCTGAACGAGAGCAGGCTTGCGTCCGCAACTACAACTTGCGGACGCAACCGATGACACAGAACGAAGTTGATTTCCTTCCGCTGCGCGTGACCGGCGTGACGTCGGCGGGCAAGCGAAAATTTGACGCCGAGGGTAAGCGCAAGCTGGTTGAAGCCTGCCTGCAGCCGGGCGCGTCAATTGCCGGACTGGCGTTGAAGGCCGGCGTGAACGCTAACCAGCTGCATAAGTGGATTCAGTTGCGCGAACGCGCGAATACCACTGCTGCGACGGCGAGCGTCGAGCCGTTGCCATCGGCATTCGTGCCGGTCGTCACGGTGGGCGAACTGGCGCCGGTGCGCACGAATCCCGAGCCGGTGAGCATGCGGCGAACGTCGCACAGATACGAATCGGCGAAGGCAACGACGCCGGCGCGGCTAACGGCGCAGTTGCCCAACGGTGTGACGCTGCAGCTCGAATGCGCCGCACACGATAGCGCCCTCGTGAAGGCGATGATCGAAGCGTTGGGGGCACGCTGATGTTCCGCTTCGACGCGGACCTGCAGATCTACCTGCACCGCGAGCCCATCGACTTCCGTGCCGGCATCAACAGCCTCGTCACGCTGGTCGAGCAGTCGATGCAGCTCGATCCGCTTGCACGAGCCGTCTTCGCGTTCCACAACCGCAAACGCGATCGCGTGAAGCTTCTGCTGTATGACCGGGCCGGATTCTGGCTCCTATTGAAACGACTCGAGGCCGACCGTTTCGTTTGGCCCCGCCGTCAGCAAGCCGTGATCGAACTGACGGCCGAGCAGCTTCACCTGCTGCTCGACGGTGTCGATGTCGACGCAGTGCGTCGCCACCCAGCGCGGCAGTACTGCCACGCGAGCTAAAGCTGCCGTTGCCGGTAAGCAACGGCAGCTTTAGCTGTTACAAATTCGCGTAAACCTATTTGGCTCTGCGATTCGCTATCGTTGAGCGCATGTCCCCTCCCGATCTCCCCCGACTGCCGCGCACCGCCAAGGCCTATATCCACAAGCTGGAGGAGCGGGTGGCTGCCGATGCTCAGCTCATTGCCGAGCGTGACGCCAGGATTGACGAATTGACCCGGCGCCTGGATACGCTCGAAGAGCAATACCGTCTCGCGTTGGCCCGACAGTACGCACCCAAGAGCGAGAAGCGTCGCGACCGCGTGTTTAATGAGGCCGAAGAGGCGACCCACGCTGAGCCGCCCGACGAGGGCGACGGCGACGCACCGACGCTGCCCGATACCGGGCTGCCGGAGCTCGGCCAGCCTGAACCGCGCAAACGTGGCCGCAAACCGCTGCCCGCAGACCTGCCGCGCGAGCGAATCGAGTACGACCTACCCGAGGACCAGAAGATCTGCCCGTGCTGTAGCAAGGCGATGCATCGGATGGGCGAGGAAGTCAGCGAGCAGTTGCACATGGAGGTCAAGGTCACGGTGCTGCAGCACGCGCGTTTCAAGTACGCGTGCCGTCACTGCGAGCGTCACGGTGTGCATACGCCGATCGTGGTCGCATCGATGCCGGCGCAGCCCTTGCCGGGCAGTCACGCCAGTGCATCGATGATCGCCGCCGTCACGGCCGGCAAGTATGTCGACGGCACGCCGCTGTACCGGATGGAGGACGTGCTTGCGCGCTCGAACATCGCGGTCAGCCGCGGCACGCTGGCCAATTGGATCATCCGCCCCGCCGAGCTTCACTACACGCGCCTGTTCGAGGCGCTCAAGAAGATTCTGCTGAGCCAGTGGCTGATTCACGGCGACGAGACCACCGTCCAGGTCCTAAAGGAGAACGGTCGAAACGCGCAGGACACGTCGTATATGTGGGTCTACCGAAGCGCGGAGGATAGCGAGCAGCCGGTGGTGCTGTTCGAGTACCAGCCTGGGCGTGGCCAGCAGTACCCGAAGGAATTCCTCGGAGACTACGCGGGCACGCTGATGACTGACGGCTGGCCTGCGTGGCGGACGGTTAAATCGGCCACGCACCTCGGATGCCTTGCGCATGGACGCCGGATGTTCACGGACGCGCTCAAGGCACAGAAGAACAAACCGAGCCCGCGCATCACGAAGGCGCTCGAATTCTTCCAGGCGCTGTACCAGGTCGAGACGCTCGCCAAACAGACATTGCCCGAGGGCGAGACACTGGCCGACTACCGGTACCGCCTGCGCCAGCAGCACAGCGTGCCGTTGCTAAACGCCTTCAAAATATGGCTCGACGAACTCGCGCCGAAGGTTCTGCCAAAGAGCCTGCTGGGCGAGGCGATCGGCTACTGTCTCAGGCAATGGCGGTATCTGAGCCGCTATGTAGAGGACGGCCGGGCCCCAATCGATAACAACGTCATCGAACGCGACATCAGGCCCTTTGTGACCGGACGAAAGTCCTGGCTCTTTAGCGATACAGTTGACGGCGCGAAAGCCAGCGCAATGGTCTACAGCCTGATGCTCACGTGTCGGGCCTGTGGCGTCGATCCTCATGCCTATCTGCTGCACGTGCTGACCGAATTGCCGCAGCGCGCACCGGAGGCCGATATTAGCGACCTGTTACCGTTCAACTTCGCTCGACGGCAAGCCGTTACCGGGTAACTCCAATCGCTACCGCGCTGGGCCGAAGTATTGGTCCCACTGTTCCGAATCGGGATCGAGTCGGCGCACGATCGCGTCGTCCGCCCGCGCGACCAACCGTTCCAGCATCTGTCGCTTCGTTACCGAGTAACGGCGAGCTAGCCGCGTCAGAGCAAGATACGCTTCAGTGCTCACCCACATATCCAGACGCCGATCACCGTTGCCATCCTTGCCTGCTGTGTCGCGCCTTGCCCGATAAGCCGCTTGCCGCTGCGCCGTCGTTTGCGTCATCTCACACCTCCTTCGTTACCCGGTAACTATCGATTCGAAACATGTTACCCGGTAACGCCAGACATCACGACGTGTGGCAGATTTAGCGCTTAC
>NZ_ASSI01000276.1:0-28228 GCF_000466765.1 Burkholderia sp. AU4i
AGCGGCGCGGCGGCCCACGCGGCGACCTGTTCGGCCAGCGCGGGCCGCGCGGCAGCCGCGCGAGCAAGGTATCGGGAATAGGACGTGCTGATCAGGGCGGAAGCGTCGGTCATCGAGAAGCGGGCCTGGCGGAAAGGCCAGCCGGCAGCGGGCCGGCGCGTGCGCGCCCCGCTACCGGCCGGCCCCATGGATTCGGCGCGGCATCGCGGGGCGCGTGTGCGCCCGCCGCGAAACCGCGCGCCGGAAAGCCCGTGCCGCGCTGCCGCAACGGCCGCCGGCACGAACCCGTGTGATACATTTCAACGTCAGTCTGCAAAACTACCATATCGCCGCCCGTCCGCCGCATGTCCGACCGTCAGGAATCCGCCGTAGCTGCGCCCGAAGCGGGACCTCCGAAGCACGATCATCCGGTCCTGCGCCGCGTGTTCCGGGTGACGCTGGCAGTCGGGCTCGGCACCTACTTCGTCGCGTCCGGCGCGTTCCTCGGGCTGCGCTACGTGCTGCTGCCCCGCATCGACGAATTCCGCCCGCGCATCGAGCGCGCGGTGTCCGACAAGCTCCACGCGCAGCTTTCGATCGGCAAGCTTTCCCCGAACTGGTCCGGCATGCAGCCGGGCGTCGAACTCACGAACCTGACGATCCGCGGCCACGACGGCAAGGTCGCGCTGGCGGTGCCGCATGCAACGGCCGCGCTGTCGTGGATGTCGCTGCTGCGGCTGTCGCCCGCGCTGTCGAGCCTGATCGTCGACCAGCCCGACCTCGTCGTCGCGCGGGCAGCCGACGGCTCGCTGAGCGTCGCGGGCGTCGGCGTGGCAACCACCCACGGCGGCAACGACACGTTCGGCACGTGGCTGCTGAAGCAGGAAGCGATCGTGTTGCGCGGCGGCACGCTGCGCTGGCGCGACGCGCAGCACGACGCGCCGGAGCTCGTGCTGTCGGGCATCCGGCTCGCGGTGCTCAACGACGGCCGCGTGCACAAGGCCGCGCTGCAGGCGCCCGCGAACGGCACGCTGCTGCTCGGCCCGCTCGATTTCCGCGCGCGCTTCAGGCACAAGCCGCTCGCCCCGGTCGGCAAACCGTCGAACTGGTCGGGCGACGCGTACCTGTCGACGGGCCCGGTCGACCTGCAGACGCTCGGGCGCTACCTCGACATGCCGCTCACGATCCACGCGGGCCGGATCGACAACGCGATCTGGGCCACCTTCAGCGACGGCCACCTGCATTCGGCGGGCGGCGACCTGCAGGGCGCGGACGTCGCGCTGCGCGTGCGCCCGACGCAGCCGCGGCTCGACGTGCCGACGGTCGGCTTCGGCTGGGACATGCAGCTCGATGCCGGCCACGACTACACGCTGCACCTGACGCGCTTCAACGCGGAACTCGGCCAGCCGCCGCTGCCGGACGGCACGCCGCTCGCCCGCTCGCTCGCGCTGTCGACGCTGACGGCCCGCTACCGTGTGCCGACCGCCAGCCAGGGGCAGCTGTTGAGCGTCGTCGGCGACCGCGTCGATCTCGGCATTCTCAGCGAGTTCATTCGCGGGCTGCCGCTGCCGGCGCGCCTGCGCAACGAGCTGATCAAGATCGACCCGCGCGGGATGGTGTCGAACTATCACATCGAGGTCGAACGCGCGAAGCCTGCGCGGGCCGACCTCGCCGACGAGGAGCGGCGCATGGGCGCCGCGCAGATCGTCCGCTATCGTTTCCTCGGCGATCTGCAAGGCATCAGCTTCGCCGCGCAGGAGCCACCGCCCGGGCTGTCGCCGCGTGGCCACCCGCGGGCAGGCTGGCCGGGCGTCGAGAACCTGTGGGGCCGCGTCGATGCGAACGAAACGGGCGGCAGCGCGCATTTCGATACGGTCAACGCGGCGGTCACGGTACCCGGCGAATTCGACGAGCCGCGCCTGACGTTCGACCGGTTGCGCGGCAACGCAAAGTGGGCGATCACGCCCGCGGCCGGCGAAAAGCATGCGCGCGTCGAAGTGACCCTGCCGGACCTGCTCGTCTCGAACCCCGATGCCGAAATCGCGGTATCCGGCTCGTACACGAACCCCGGCCACGGCCGCGGCTCGCTCGACCTGCGTGCCGATTTCGCGCGTGCGTCGGTGGCACGCATTCCGCGCTACCTGCCGACCGGGATGTCCGAACACCTGCGCGACTATCTCGGCCACGCGCTGCAGGCCGGCCAGGTGACCAAGGGTGCGTCGATCGTCGCCCGCGGCCCGCTCGAGAAATTCCCGTTCGAACACGAGCCGGACGCCGGCGTGTTCCACATCGTCGCGCCGTTCACCGGCGGCCGCTTCGAACCGACGCCGTACCCGCCGCGCAAGCTCGCGAACGGCACGCCGAGCGTCTGGCCGGCGCTCGACGGGATCGACGGCGTGTTCGAGCTCGCGCAGAACAAGCTGCGCTTCGACATCGATCGTGCGCACTACAAGCGCGTCGCGCTGACGAAGGTCACGGGCCGCATCGACGATCTCGGCAATCCGTCGCACTCGCCGCTGATCATCGACGGTCATGCGCAGGGCCCGCTCGCCGACCTGATCGACTACGCGGACAACAGCTCGCTCGGCACGATGAGCGGGCATATCGGCCAGCGGATCGATGCGCAGGGGCCCGCGTCGCTCGCGCTCAAGATCACGATTCCGCAGCACGTTCCGCATCCGCACACGCACGTCGAAGGCGCGCTCGCATTCGGCGGCAACACGCTGACGACCAGCGGCGTGCCGCCGCTGTCCGCGCTGCGCGGCAGTGTGCGGTTCACCGAGGCCGGCGCATCGCTGCACGACCTGTCGGGGCGCTTCCTCGGCGGCCCGGTGCGTGCGAGCGGCAACTTCCAGTCGCACGGCCCGTATACGGTGGACGTCGACGGCCGGCTCGCGCTCGACGCCGCGCGCGGCCTGAACCTGCACGGCCCGGCGGCCGCGCTGCTCGAGCACGTGGTCGGCGACGCGCCGTACAAGGTCGCCGTGCGCGGCGCGCCGGGCCGCCTGCCCGACATCAGCGCGCATTCCGACCTGACCGGCGTGGCACTGAATTTCCCCGCGCCGTTCGCAAAACCGGCCGGCACGCCGATGCCGTTCAGCTTCACGCTGCAGCCGGCGCCGCAGGCGGACGGCAAGCGCCTCGAGCACGCCGACCTGACGCTCGGCCCCGTGTCCGCAACCTACCTGCTCGACGCGACGCGCGGCCAGCCGCTGCGCGCGGTGCGCGGCGCGATGGGCATCCACCGGATGCCCGACATGCCGCAGGACGGTGTGAGCGCGGCCGTCGACGTCAACGAACTGGACGCCGATGCGTGGCTCGCGCTGGCCCATACGCTGAAGCCCGACACGCCGCGCACGCAGGAGCCGCAAGCCGCGCCGCGCGTCGATTTCGCGAGCTTCGCGCCGAAGCGTTTCGCGCTCCATTTCGGCACGCTGAAGCTGCTCAAGCGCAACTGGGAAAACGTGATCGTCGGCGCGTCGCACGTCGACGAGCTCTGGCAGGCGAACATCGCGTCGAACCAGGTGTCGGGCTACCTGTCATGGGCGCCGGGCGGCGGCCACAACGGCGCGGGCGTGCTGAACGCGCGGCTCGCGAAGCTCGTGGTGCCCGACAGCGCGCAGCACGATCTCGTCGGCCGCGCGATGAACCTGCCGACGCCGACCGACCGCCCGATGCCGTCGATCGACCTGATCGTCGACCAGGTCGTCGCGCGCAACCACGACATCGGCCGACTCGTCGTCAACACGCGCAACATCGACGAAGCCGGCACGCCGGTCTGGCAGCTCGACAAGCTGGAGCTGTCGAACCCGGCCGCGAAGCTGACGGCGACCGGCAACTGGCGCACCTCGCGCCGCGCACTTGCCCGCGGTGCCGATGAAAACGACGCACCGCGCCGCACCGTGTTCGACTTCAAGCTCGACATCGACAACGCGGGCGCGCTGCTCGACCGCGTCGGCCTGCCGCGCACGCTCGCGAACGGTCACGGCACGGTCACCGGCAAGGTCGGCTGGCGCGGCGGCCCGACCGCGGTCGACTTGCCGTCGCTCGGCGGCCAGATCGCGCTCGACCTCGAACACGGCCAGATCCTGAAGGTCGATCCGGGCGCGGCGAAGCTCCTCGGCGTGCTGAGCCTGCAGAGCCTCGCGCGTTTCCTGACGCTGAATTTCCGCGACGTGATCGGCAAGGGGCTGCCGTTCGACAAGATCACGGGCACCGGCCGGATCTCGAACGGGATCGCCCGCACCGACGACTTCTCGATGATGACCGGGCCCGCGAACGTCACCGTGCGCGGCGCGGTGGATCTCGGCACCGAGACGCAGGACCTGCACGCGCACGTCGCGCCGAAAATCAGCGCGGGCGCGGCCGCGATCGGGGCGGCCATCATCAACCCGCTGCTCGGCGTCGGCGTGCTGGCCGCGAACTACGCGCTGTCGGAGACGCTGTCGCGCGCGTTCGCGCTCGACTACATGATCACCGGCTCGTGGGCGCACCCGCACATCGAGCGGGTGCGGGGCGATCAGGGTAAGATGAATTACGGTCCGGCCGATGCGGCGAGCCATTGAGCCGCGCGTCGGGCCGCGCATGGTGCCCGCACCCCATTTATGACGCAACCGATCCAGCGATGACCGACCACACCCGTTCCGCCACGCCCTTCCAGGTCGCCGCGCTGCAGATGGTGAGCACGCCGGACGTCGCGCGCAATCTCGCCGAGGCGCGCCGCCTGATCGCGGAAGCCGCCGGCGAAGGCGCGCAGCTCGTGCTGCTGCCCGAGTACTTCTGCTTCATGGGTCACCGCGACACCGACAAGCTCGCGCTCGCCGAACCTTACCGGGACGGCCCGATCCAGCATTTCCTCGCGGACGCCGCGCGTGGCCACGGCATCTGGGTGATCGGCGGCACGCTGCCGCTGAAGGCCCCGGAGCCCGATCGCGTGCTCAACACGACGCTCGTGTTCGATCCATCCGGCAACGAAGCCGCGCGCTACGACAAGATCCACCTGTTCAACTTCGAGAAAGGCGACGAGTCGTTCGACGAGGCGCGCACGATCCGCGCGGGCGATACGGTCGTCACGTTCGACGCGCCGTTCGGGCGGGTCGGCTTGTCCGTCTGTTACGATCTCCGCTTTCCGGAGCTGTATCGCAGGATGGGCGACTGCGCGCTGATCGTCGTACCGTCGGCATTTACGTATACGACCGGCCGCGCGCACTGGGAAACGCTGCTGCGCGCGCGGGCCGTCGAGAACCAGTGCTACGTGCTCGCGGCCGCGCAGGGCGGCAAGCACGAGAACGGCCGGCGCACCTGGGGCCACAGCATGCTGATCGACCCGTGGGGCGAAATCGTCGCGGTTCGGGACGTGGGCGCAAGCGTCGTGCTCGGCGCGCTCGATCCGCAGCGCATTGCCGACGTGCGCCAGAGCCTGCCCGCGTGGCGGCACCGCGTGCTGACCTGAATCGGCCGCACCGCTTGAACCACCGCGCGGCCAACCCATCTGCCCAGAAGCACCCGACAACTTTTTGAGAAACCCCGATATCCGCATGAACATCATCGAACCCGGCATCCGCAACCTCGCGCTGGCGAAGGACATCCTGCTCACGCCGTACGGCCTCGACGAAAGCCTGCTCACGCGCACGATCGCCGACATCTTCACGCATCGCGTCGACTATGCGGACCTGTACTTCCAGGCGACCCGCAGCGAAGCGTGGAGCCTCGAGGAAGGCATCGTCAAATCGGGCAGCTTCAGCATCGACCAGGGCGTCGGCGTGCGCGCGGTCGCGGGTGACCGCACCGCGTTCGCGTACTCGGACGACCTGTCCCCGGAAGCGATCGCGCAGGCGGCCGCGGCCACCAAGGCGATCGCGGCGGCCGGCGGCGGCCGCCAGAAGATCAAGGCGGCCACGTCGCTGAAGGGCATCTCGGGCCGCGACCTGTACCTGCCGTCCGATCCGCTCGCGTCGCTCGACGCGACGGCCAAGGTCAAGCTGCTCGAGCGCATCGAGCAGATGGCGCGCGGCCGCGACCCGCGCGTCACGCAGGTGATGGCCGGCCTCGCCGGCGAATACGACGTCGTGCTGGTCGCACGCAGCGACGGCGCGCTCGCGGCCGACATCCGCCCGCTCGTGCGCGTGTCGGTCACGGTGATCGCCGAGCAGAACGGCCGCCGCGAGATCGGCTCCGGCGGCGGCGGCGGCCGCTTCGACTACGGCTACTTCACCGACGAAGTCCTGTCGCGCTACGTCGACGACGCCGTGCATGCCGCGCTCGTGAACCTCGACGCACGCCCCGCGCCGGCCGGCGCGATGACGGTCGTGCTCGGGCCGGGCTGGCCGGGCGTGCTGCTGCACGAAGCGATCGGCCACGGCCTCGAGGGCGATTTCAACCGCAAGGGTTCGTCCGCATTCGCCGGCCGGATCGGCGAGCAGGTCGCCGCGAAGGGCGTGACGGTGGTCGACGACGGCACGCTGCCGAACCGCCGCGGCTCGCTGAACATCGACGACGAAGGCAACCCGACGCAGTGCACGACGCTGATCGAGGACGGCATCCTGAAGGGCTACATCCAGGACACGCTGAACGCGCGCCTGATGAAGATGCCGGTCACGGGCAACGCGCGGCGCGAATCGTACGCGGCGCTGCCGATGCCGCGCATGACCAACACGTACATGCTGAACGGCGACAAGGATCCGCAGGAAATCATCGCGTCGGTGAAGAACGGCCTGTACGCGGTGAACTTCGGCGGCGGCCAGGTCGACATCACGAACGGCAAGTTCGTGTTCTCGGCGTCCGAGGCATACATGATCGAGAACGGCAAGATCACCTACCCGGTGAAGGGCGCGACGCTGATCGGCAGCGGCCCCGAATCGCTGAAGTACGTGAGCATGATCGGCAACGACATGTCGCTCGACACGGGTGTCGGCGTGTGCGGCAAGGAAGGCCAGAGCGTGCCGGTCGGCGTCGGCCAGCCGACCCTGCGGATCGACAAGATGACGGTCGGCGGTACGGCATAACCGCATCGCGGCGCAGACAATCCGCGCATTTTGAAGAAAACGCGCGGAATATCCGCATTTTCGACGCTCCCCGGTTGCCAGCCGCCCGGCGACGGGGTATAAATTCCGAATCAACTTTTTTGACGAACCGAATCTCCGTCATGTCCGCCAAGTTTTACTTTTACTTTTTTTGGCATCTCAGACCGCTGGCGGATCGAGAGGGTTGATGGCGCGTAAAGCGCAACCGAAATTCCCGAAAAAACCGCCGGCGAACCCGGCGGTTTTTTTTCGCCCTTCGCTTCCCGGTCGCCGCCGCAGCGGTTTCGCGGCCCCGACCGAAATCACTGAATCGCTTGAATTGATGAATCTGCCGCACGCCCACTGATCGAACGGCGCCCGGAACCAAGGAGAAACAGCATGCCCCCGCACAACACCGACGACGTCCGCATTCGCGAACTCAAGGAACTGACGCCGCCCGCCCACCTGATCCGCGAATTCGCGTGCTCCGAAGCCGCGTCCGAGCTGATCTACCACTCGCGCCAGTCGATGCACCGCATCCTGCACGGGATGGACGACCGGCTGATCGTGGTGATCGGGCCGTGCTCGATCCATGACACGAAGGCGGCGATCGAGTACGCGGGGCGGCTCGTGAAGGAGCGCGAGCGCTTCAAGGGCGAGCTGGAAATCGTGATGCGCGTGTACTTCGAGAAGCCGCGCACGACGGTCGGCTGGAAGGGGCTCATCAACGATCCGCATCTCGACAACAGCTTCAAGATCAACGAAGGGCTGCGCACCGCGCGCGAGCTGCTGCTCCAGATCAACGAGATGGGCCTGCCGGCCGCGACCGAATACCTCGACATGATCAGCCCGCAGTACATCGCCGACCTGATCTCGTGGGGCGCGATCGGCGCGCGCACGACCGAATCGCAAGTGCACCGCGAGCTCGCGTCGGGGCTGTCGTGCCCGGTCGGCTTCAAGAACGGCACCGACGGCAACGTGAAGATCGCGGTCGACGCGATCAAGGCCGCATCGCAGCCGCACCATTTCCTGTCGGTGACGAAGGGCGGCCATTCGGCGATCGTGTCGACGGCCGGCAACGAGGATTGCCACGTTATCCTGCGCGGCGGCAAGACGCCGAACTACGACGCGGAAAGCGTGAACGCCGCGTGCGCGGACATCGGCAAGGCCGGCCTCGCCGCACGCCTGATGATCGACGCGAGCCACGCGAACAGCTCGAAGAAGCACGAGAACCAGATCCCCGTCTGTGCCGACATCGGCCGCCAGATCGCGGCCGGTGACGCCCGCATCGTCGGCGTGATGATCGAGTCGCATCTCGTCGAGGGGCGCCAGGACCTGAAGGAAGGCTGCGAACTGACCTACGGCCAGAGCATCACCGACGCGTGCATCGCATGGGACGACAGCGTGAAGGTGCTCGAAGGCCTCGCGGAATCGGTGAAGGCACGCCGCGTCACGCGCGGCAGCGGGAACTGACGGACGCAAACCGGCCGGTCGCATGGCACCGCCCCGTGGCGGGTTGGCCATGCGGTTAGCTGGCGGTCGTCGCGTCGCCCTGCTAGACTAGCTAACGTTATCTAGCTAACCAAGGGGGCGCCCATGCCGACCGTCAACATGCACGATGCCAAGTCGCGGCTCTCAAGCCTCGTCGAAGCGCTTGAATTGGGGCGCGAATCGGAAGTCGTCATCGCCCGCAACGGTCATCCGGTCGCCCGGATTGTTCCTTATGCCCCACCGAAGCGGATCGGCGCAGCCCGTCAGTTGCTTGCCGGGTTGAACATCCCGACAACCGTCGAGGCATTCAATGCCGGCGATGAATCGATCGCCGCCGACTTCGATGCCAGCTCGGAACAGCGACTCGCCCCGTGAAGCTGCTGCTCGACACGCACATCGCGCTATGGGCAGCCGAAGGCGCACCTCAACTTTCCGCGACTGCGGCCGCGTTGATCGAACATCCCGAAAACACGCTGTACGTCAGCGCCGCGTCCATCTGGGAGATTGCGATCAAATACCGCAAAGGCAATCTGCCAGTCCATCCGCGCGATGCACGTTCGGCATTCCGACTCGCAGGTTTTGCGGAGTTGCCAATCAGCAGCGATCACATCGAAGGCGTCGCCGCACTGCCGGATTTTCCGGATCACGCCGATCCGTTCGACCGCGTGATGGTCGCTCAGGCACTCCATGAAGGCATGCCGCTCATCAGCGCCGATGCCAAAATATGGCGCTATCACGCGACGCTGATGCTGCGAGCATGACGCTCATCCCGCTACAAAATCAAAGCCCGGCCCGCACCGGGCTTTTTCATGCGCCGCAGGTCTTGCGCGCAAGCATCACTCGAGCGCGCCCGAACCGAAGATCTCGGTATTGATGCGTTCCGGCGCGACACCGAGCGCGACCAGCGCATCGCGTTGTGCCTTCATGAACGCGATCGGGCCGCAGACGTAGTAGTCGGCGTCCGGCACCAGCGCGTAGTGCCGCACGCGCTCCGGCGTGAGGCGCCCTTCCAGGTCGTGGTCCACGCCGACGCGATCGTTCGGGCCGACCAGCTCGTACAGCACCGTGCGCTTGACGTTCGCATGCTCGCGCACCGTGTCGTTCAGCCAGTCGCGGAACGCGTGCACCGCGCCCAAGCGGCATGCATGGACGAACCGCACGTCACGCTTGCTGCCTTCGTCGACCAGCGTCGACGCCATCGACACCATCGGCGTCAGGCCGACGCCGCCGGAAATCAGCACCACCGGCGTCTCGACGCCACGCTTCAGCGAGAATTCGCCCATCGGCGCGGTGACCTCGACGATCGCGCCCTCTTCCACGCCGTCGTGCATCAGCGTCGACACCTTGCCGGCCGGAATGACTTCCGGCCTGCCGGCTTCGCGCTTCACCGAGATGCGCAGCCACTTGCCGTGCGGCGCGTCGGACAGGCTGTACTGGCGCGGCTGGTCGACGCCGAGATCGCCGACGAAACGCTTCACCGTGACGTACTGGCCGGGCTCGAACGTCGGCGCCGCGCCGCCGTCGGCGGGCGTCAGGTAGAACGACGTGATCTCGTCGCTTTCGCGCACCTTGCGCTCGACCTTGAACGGGCGGAACCCGCTCCAGGCGGCCCCCGCGTACAGGTCGGCCTCGGCGCCGATCAGGATCTGCGCGAGCTGGCCGTAAGCCACGCGCCACGCCTCGAGCGTGTCGGCATCGACCGCGTCGCCCAGCACCTCGACGATCGATGCGAGCAGGTTCTCGCCGACGATCGGGTAATGCTCGGGGCGGATGTTCAGGCTCGCGTGCTTGTGCGCGATGTGCGACACCGCCCCGCCCAGCGCACCGAGATTGTCGATGTTCGCCGCATACGCATAAACGGCCTTCGCGAGCGTTTCCGGCTGGCTGCCCGTCTTCTGGTGCGTCTGGTTGAACAGGTTCTTCAGTTCCGGATGGCGCGCGAACATGCGCTGGTAGAAGTGCTTCGTGATCGTCGCGCCGTGCACGGCGAGGACAGGGGCAGTGGCCTTCACGCGAGCCATCTGGTCAGCGGTGATGTGGGTCATGTTCGTTCTCCGTTAAACATGCACACACAATACCTTTTTAAAAATTCGATGCCCCTCAGGCAAATTGTCGCAGCGCGGCAAGGGTAAGGGGGCGAATCGTCAGCGGTCAGCGGACCCGGCCGCGTTCCCACAGCACGTCCGATCCGCCGTCGGCACGGTTCAGCACGCGCGCCAGCACGAACAGCAGGTCCGACAGCCGGTTCACGTAGCGCCGCGGCGCATCGTTGAGCGTTTCGGTACGCCCGAGCGCAACGATCGAACGCTCCGCGCGACGGCATACGGTTCGGCACACGTGCGCGAGCGACGCCGCGCGCGAGCCGGCCGGCAGGATGAATTCCTGCAGCGGCGGCAGCGTCGCGTTGTAGTCGGCGAGCCAGCGATCGAGACGCGCGAGATGCGTGTCGTCGAGCACCGTATGGCCGGGAATGCACAATTCGCCGCCGAGATCGAACAGGTCATGCTGGATCGTCACGAGCGCCGTGCGGATATCGTCCGGCAGCGTTTCGGCGAGCAGCACGCCGAGGTTCGAGTTCAGTTCGTCGACGTCGCCGATCGCGGCGATCCGCGTATCGTCCTTGCCGATACGCCGGCCATCGCCGAGGCCGGTGGTGCCGTCGTCGCCGGTGCGCGTGGCGATCTTGCTCAAGCGGTTGCCCATGCGGATGTCCTCTCGTGCGCGGCCGCGACGCGGCCCGGTTGCGTTCGAACGCGATTATCGCAGCCCGCGACGGCAGGCGCAGCAGGCGTTACAGCGTAGAATGGGCCGAAACCCAGTTGCACGGGAGCCGGAGCGGCGCCAACGCGCCCATCCGGATCGACAAGGAGACGTTCGTGAATCACCCTGCCCCGCCGGCCGCCACGCGCCGCCCCCTTCCCCCCGCCATGCTCGATGCGCTGCGCGCCGCCTTCGGCGAGCGCGTGTCGACCGCCGACGCCGTCCGCGCCCACCACGGCCGCGACGAATCGCCGTTCGATCCGCAACTGCCCGACGCCGTCGTGTTCGCGCACAGCGCGGACGACGTGCGCGAAGTCGTGTCGCTGTGCTCGCTGTACAGCGTCCCGCTGATCCCGTACGGCGCCGGTTCGTCACTCGAAGGCCACCTGCTCGCGGTGCGCGGCGGCATCTCGCTCGACCTGTCGGAAATGAACCGCGTGCTGTCGATCAACGCCGAAGACCTGACCGTGACCGTCGAGCCGGGCATCACACGCAAGGCGCTCAACGAGGCGCTGCGCGACACCGGCCTGTTCTTCCCGATCGACCCGGGCGCCGACGCCAGCATCGGCGGGATGACCGCCACGCGTGCGTCGGGCACCAACGCCGTACGCTACGGCACGATGCGCGAGAACGTGCTCGGCCTGACCGCGGTGCTCGCCGACGGCCGCGTGGTGAAGACCGGCTCGCGCGCCCGCAAGTCGTCGGCCGGCTACGACCTCACGCGCCTGTTCGTCGGCTCCGAAGGCACGCTCGGCGTGATCACCGAGATCACGCTGCGCCTGCATCCGCTGCCCGAAGCCGTATCGGCCGCGATCTGCACGTTCCCGTCGATGGGCGACGCGGTGCGCACCGTGATCGAGACGATCCAGATCGGCGTGCCGATCGCGCGCGTCGAATTCGTCGATGCGCTCGCCGTGCGCTCGATCAACCGCCATTCGAACCTGACGCTCACCGAAGCGCCGACGCTGTTCTTCGAATTCCACGGCACCGAGGCCGGCGTGAAGGAACAGGCGGAGCTCGTGCAGGCACTCGCGGGCCAGAACAACGGCCAGGGTTTCGAATGGGCAACCCGCCCCGAAGACCGCACGCGCCTCTGGGCCGCACGCCACAATGCGTATTTCGCGATGCTGCAATTGAAACCCGGCTGCCGCGCGGTGACCACCGACGTCTGCGTGCCGATCTCGCAGCTCGCCGCGTGCGTCGAGGAAACCGAAGTCGACCTGCGCGCCTCGTCGCTGCCCTGCCCGATCGTCGGCCACGTCGGCGACGGCAATTTCCACGTCGCGATCCTGATCGACCCCGACAAGCCCGAGGAAATCGCGGAAGCCGAGCACATCAACGACCGGATCGTCGAGCGCGCGCTGCGCCTCGGCGGCACCTGCACGGGCGAGCACGGCGTCGGGCTGCACAAGATGCGCTTCCTGCCGAAGGAGCACGGCGACAACGCGATCGACACGATGCGTGCGATCAAGCTTGCGCTCGATCCGCGCAACCTGATGAATCCGGGCAAGATTTTCACGTGCTGACACGGCGGCGCGACGCCGCGCCACCCGCTGCAGGAGACCCAATGAACGCTCCCGTCGAACTGTCGAGCGCGGCACGCGCGCAACGCCAGCGCGAAGTCGTGCAGGCGCTGATGGCCGTGCTGCCGACGCACTGCCTGCTGTACCGCGACGAAGACACGGCGCCGTACGAATGCGACGGCCTGTCCGCGTACCGCCGCCTGCCACTCGCGGTCGCGCTGCCCGAAACGGAATCGCAGGTGCAGCGGATCGTGCAGATCTGCCGCCGCATGGAGGTGCCGATCGTGCCGCGCGGCGCGGGCACGAGCCTGTCGGGCGGCGCGTTGCCGATCGCGCTCGGCGTCGTGCTGTCGCTTGCGCGCTTCACGCGCATCGTCGAAGTCGATCCGTACGCGCGCACGGCGACCGTGCAGCCCGGCGTGCGCAACCTCGCGATCTCGGAGGCCGCCGCGCCGTACGGCCTGTACTACGCGCCCGATCCGTCGTCGCAGATCGCGTGCACGATCGGCGGCAACGTCGCGGAAAATTCCGGCGGCGTCCATTGCCTGAAATACGGGCTGACCGTGCACAACGTGATGCGCGTGCGCGCGGTGACGATCGACGGCGAGATCGTCGAATTCGGTTCGCTTGCGCTCGACATGCCGGGCCTCGACCTGCTCGCCGTGATGATCGGCAGCGAAGGGATGTTCGCGATCGTCACCGAGGTCACGGTGAAGCTGATCCCGAAGCCGCAGACGGCCCAGCTCGTGATGGCGAGCTTCGACGACGTCGTGAAGGGCGGCGAGGCCGTCGCGGCGATCATCGCGTCGGGGATCATCCCGGCCGGGCTCGAAATGATGGACAAGCCGGCCACGCAGGCCGTCGAGGCGTTCACGCACGCGGGCTACGATCTCGACGCGAAGGCGATCCTGCTGTGCGAATCGGACGGCACGCCGGAAGAAGTCGCGGAAGAAATCGTGCGGATGACGGCCGTACTGCGCGAGCATGGCGCGACCCGCATCCAGGTATCGCGCAACGAGCACGAGCGGCTGCGCTTCTGGTCGGGCCGCAAGAACGCGTTCCCGGCCGCCGGCCGCATTTCGGCCGACTACTACTGCATGGACGGCACCGTGCCGCGCCGCGCGATCGGCCCGCTGCTCGCGCGCATCGAGCAGCTCGAGACGCGCTACGGGCTGCGCTGCATCAACGTGTTCCACGCGGGCGACGGCAACATGCATCCGCTGATCCTCTACAACGCGAACGATCCGGACGAACTGCACCGCGCCGAGCAGTTCGGCGCGGAAATCCTCGAGTGCTGCGTGGAATTCGGCGGCAGCGTGACGGGCGAGCACGGCGTCGGCATCGAGAAGCTCAATTCGATGTGCGTACAGTTCTCGCCGCAGGAGCGCGACGCGTTCTTCGCGGTCAAGCGCGCGTTCGATCCGGCCGGGCTGCTGAATCCGGACAAGGGCATCCCGACCCGCGCGCGCTGCGCCGAATACGGTCGCCAGCACGTGCGCGGCGGGCTGCTGCCGCACCCCGACCTGCCGCGCTTCTGAGCGGCCCGCGCGGGTCGCGGCCGGTGCCCGCGGCCGGGCCGCGGCGTTCGACCTTGCCCGCGCGGCCCGTCCATGCGGCAACGCGGGCAGACGGCCCGCGATACCGGGCTTAGGGATAGTCGCGATGTGGAATCGCGCCACCCCGGTACAATCGACCGAACAACAAGTCGAGGCAGCAACAGAACATGGAAGAGGACGACATCGTCGCCGGATGGGCCGACCGCGTCCGCGCCGCCAGCGCCGACGGCCGGCCGCTGCGGATTCGCGGCGGCGGCACCAAGGACTGGTACGGCCAGGCGCTCGAGGGCGAAATTCTCGACACGCGCGCGTTTCAGGGCGTCGTGTCGTACGACCCGGCCGAACTCGTCGTCACGGTCCGCGCGGGCACGCCGCTCGCGCAGCTTGAAACCGTCCTCGCCGAGTGCGGCCAGATGCTGCCGTTCGAGCCGCCGCACTTCGGCCGCGCGGCCACCGTCGGCGGCTGCGTCGCGGCCGGCCTCGCGGGCCCGCGGCGGGCCACCTGCGGTGCGCCGCGCGATTTCATGCTCGGCGTCACGCTGATGAACGGCCGCGGCGAACTGCTGCGCTTCGGCGGCCAGGTCGTGAAGAACGTCGCCGGCTACGACGTGTCGCGGCTGATGGCCGGCGCGCTCGGCACGCTCGGGCTGATGCTCGACCTGTCGCTCAAGGTGCTGCCGATGCCCGTCGCCGAAGTCACGCTGAAGTTCGAGATGACCGCGACCGACGCGGTGCGCAAGCTCAACGAATGGGGCGGCCATCCGCTTCCCGTCAGCGCGAGCGGATGGCGCAACGGCACGCTCGTCCTGCGCCTGTCGGGCGCCGAAGCGGCCGTGAAATCCGCGAAGACGCTGCTCGGCGGCGAAGTCGTCGACGCAGTCGAGGCCGAGCGCTTCTGGGCCGGCCTGCGCGAGCATACCGACCCGTTCTTCCACGGCATCCCGCCCGGTTATGCGCTGTGGCGTCTCGCGCTGCCGTCGATCACCGAACCGATGCACCTGCCCGGCACCCAGTTGATGGAATGGGGCGGCGCGCAGCGCTGGTGGATCACCGACGCCGATGCGCAGACCGTGCGGATGAGCGCCAAGCAGGCCGGCGGCCACGCGACGCTGTTCCGCGCGGGCGACGCGTACGACCGCAGCGCGGGTGTGTTCACGCCGCTCCCCGCCCCGATGATGAAAATCCACCGCGGGTTGAAAGCCGCGTTCGATCCCGCGCGCATCTTCAACCGCGGCCGGCTCTACCCGGATCTTTAGGGTCTGTTTACCTATGGAACGTACATGCGAATGCCCGAAATCGCTCGCAGGGCAAGAAGTGAGGAGCGCCGTTTGGCCGAGCCAAACAAGCGACGAGCGACGCCGCCATGCGGGCGATTTCGGGCATTCCCGTGACATGGATTTTTTAAATTGGGGTTGCCACGAGAACGGCCGCTCGCCGCGTTGCGCTCCTTGCGAATACGTCAGTATTCGCGGCGTCACGCGCCTCGCGAGCGGCCGTTCTCGTGGCAACGCATGCGCGCTCCATAGGTAAACAGACCCTAAATGCAGACGAACCTCGCCGATTTCATCCGCAATACGCCCGACGGTGACGAAGCCGACGCGATATTGCGCAAGTGCGTGCATTGCGGGTTCTGCACCGCGACCTGCCCGACCTACCAGCTGCTCGGCGACGAACTCGACGGCCCGCGCGGCCGCATCTACCTGATCAAGCAGATGGTCGAAGGCGCGCCCGTCACGCGCAGCACGCAGCAGCACCTCGACCGCTGCCTCACGTGCCGCAGTTGCGAGACGACCTGCCCGTCCGGCGTCCAGTACGGCCGGCTCGTCGAGATCGGCCGCAAGCACGTCGAGGCACAGGTTCAGCGCCCCGTGCAGCAGCGTCTCGTGCGCCGCGTGCTCGCGAGCCTCGTGCCGAACGCCGCGCTGTTCTCGCCGGTGATGCGGCTCGGCCAGCACGTCCGTCCGCTGCTGCCGAAGCGGCTGCGCGACAAGGTGCCGCCGCGCACGCGGCTGCTCGAATGGCCGCACCTGACGCATACGCGCAAGATGCTGATGCTCGGCGGCTGCGTGCAGCCGTCGATGCTGCCGAACATCAATATCGCGACCGCGCGCGTGCTCGACGCGCTCGGCATCGAGACCGTCGTCGCGCCCGACGCCGGCTGCTGCGGCGCGATCCGCCTGCACCTGAACTATCACGACGAAGCGCTCGACGACGCGCGCCGCAACATCGACGCGTGGTGGCCTCATGTCGAACAGGGTGTCGAGGCGATCGTGATGAACGCGTCGGGCTGCGGCGCGACGGTGCTCGAATACGCGCACCTGCTGCGCGACGACCCGGCCTACGCGGAGAAGGCGCAGCGCATCGTGTCGCTGACGCGCGACATCTCCGACGTGCTGCTCGCGTTCGAGGCCGAGCTCGCGACACTCGCGCGCCGCCGCGCGGTTCATACGGTCGCGTACCACCCGCCGTGCACGCTGCAGCACGGCCAGCAGTCGCGCGGCAAGGTCGAACGCCTGCTCGAGACCCTCGGCATCGACGTGCGGCTGCCGGCCGACAGCCATCTGTGCTGCGGCTCGGCCGGCACCTATTCGCTGACGCAGCCGTCGCTGTCGTACCGGTTGCGCAAGCAGAAGCTGCTGAAGCTGCAGGCGCTCGAGCCGCAGATGATCGTCTCCGGCAACGTCGGCTGCATCGCCCACCTGCAGAGCGGCACGCAGATTCCGGTGGCCCACTGGATCCAGCTCGTCGAGCACCTGCTGTATGGCTAGGGCCTGTTCATACGAATGACGGGCGGGCCCTGGGCCTCGCGCCCGGCGTCCGTATAATGGGCGGATCGATGCGCCGCGTGCCGCGGCGCATCCGCTACATGCCTGCTTCCGTGCCTGCTTTCGTGCCCGCCATGTCCGATCTCGCCGCCCGCCTCGAATCCGTTCATCGCCGCATCGCCGACGCCGCCCGCGCGGCCGGCCGCGATCCCGCCACCGTATCGCTGCTCGCCGTCTCGAAGACGTTTCCCGCCGCCGACGTGCGCGCCGCGCATGCGGCCGGGCAGCGTGCGTTCGGCGAAAACTACGTGCAGGAATCGATCGACAAGATCGACGCGCTCGCCGACCTGCGCGCGAGCCTCGAATGGCATTTCATCGGGCCGCTGCAATCGAACAAGACGCGCCCGGTTGCCGAACGCTTCGACTGGGTCCATTCGGTCGACCGGCTGAAGATCGCGCAGCGCCTGTCGGAACAGCGCCCCGCGCACCTGCCGCCGCTCAACGTGTGCGTGCAGGTGAACATCAGCGGCGAGGCGTCGAAGAGCGGCGTCGCACCGGCCGACGTGGCCGAGGTCGCGCGCGCGGTCGCCGCGCTGCCGTCGCTGCGGCTGCGCGGCCTGATGGCGATTCCCGAACCGGCCGGCGACACCGATGCGCAACGCGTGCCGCATCGCGCGCTGCGCACGCTGTTCGACGCATTGCGCGCCGACGGCCTGCCGCTCGACACGCTGTCGATGGGCATGTCCGCCGATCTCGACGCGGCCGTGCTCGAAGGCGCGACGATCGTGCGCGTCGGCACCGCGATCTTCGGCGCGCGCGATTATTCGCACTGAACGCCGCGCCCTTTTCCGCCCTCCCGTTCACTCACTCGCTCACTCGCTCAATCGCTCAATCGCTCAATCGCTCAATCGCTCAATCGCTCAATCGCTCAATCGAACATCATGAAAATCGCATTCATCGGCGGCGGCAACATGGCCGCGGCCCTGATCGGCGGCCTGATCAAGCGCGGCGTCGCCGCTGACGGCCTGTATGCCATCGACGTCAACGAAGAAGTGCGCGCACGCGCCGCGCAGCAATTCGGCATCCGCACCGGCGCGGCCGTCGACGCGACGCTCGCCGACTACGACGCGATCGTGCTCGCGGTGAAGCCGCAGGTGCTGCACGACGTCGCGCAGGCGCTCGCACCGCACCTGAAGACACAGCTCGTGATCAGCATCGCGGCCGGCATCCGCGGCAGCGATCTCGCGCGCTGGCTCGGCGACTACGCACGCGTCGTGCGCACGATGCCGAACACGCCCGCACTCGTCGGCATGGGCGTGACGGGCCTCGCCGCACTGCCGGGCGTCGATGCGGCGGGCCGCGAACTCGCGTCGAACGTGCTCGGCGCGGTCGGCGAGACCGTGTGGTTCGACGACGAGTCGAAGCTCGATGCCGTCACGGCCATTTCGGGCAGCGGCCCCGCGTACGTGTTCTATTTCATCGAAGCGCTGCAGGAAGCCGCGCGCCAGCTCGGCATGAACGACGAACAGGGCCGCGCGCTCGCGGTCGCGACGTTCACGGGCGCCGCGCAACTCGCCGCGCAATCGGGCGAGCCGGCGAGCGTGCTGCGCGAGCGCGTGACGTCGAAGGGCGGCACGACGGCCGCCGCGCTCGCATCCTTCGACGCGCAGGGCGTGAAGGACGCGATCGTGCGCGGCGCGCTCGCGGCCGAAGCGCGTGCGAAGGAAATGGGCGACGAGCTCGGTCGCGCGTAAGCGCGGCGCCCGCTCCGGGCCTCCCCCCGGGCACCGCCAACAAAAAAGCGGCCTCGGCCGCTTTTTTGTTGGCATCGCGCATCGCGTCGCGCGCCGGCGCGCGGCCGCTTCAGTTGGCCGCCGGACCCGCCAGCAGGTAATGCGCGGCAATCCCCGCGAACAGCACGCCGCCGAGCCAGTTGTTGTGCCGGAACGCGGCGAAGCACGGCATCCGCTCGCGGCCCTTGATCAGCGTGTAGTGATACAGCGCGCAGCCGACCGCCGCCGCCCAGCCGGCCCAGTACGCGAGGCCGAAGCCGAGCGCCACGCCGATCCACACGTAGATGCCGAGCGTCGCCGCATAACACGCCATGACGGCCGCGACGTCGAAGCGGCCGAACGTCAGCGCCGACGTGCGGATCCCGATCTTGATGTCGTCGTCGCGATCGACCATCGCGTATTCGGTGTCGTACGCGACCGACCAGAAAATGTTCGCGACCAGCATCACCCACGCGATCGTCGGCACCGTGTCCTGCACGGCCGCGAACGCCATCGGAATGCCGAAGCCGAACGCGATGCCGAGATACGCCTGCGGAATCGCGAAGAAACGCTTCATGAACGGATACGAACCCGCGACGAACAGCGCGACGACGGACAGCTCCTTCGTCAGCGTGTTGAGCGGCAGGATCAGCAGGAACGAGATGAATGCGAGCCCGACGGCGATCGCAACGGCTTCCCACGCACGGATCTTGCCCGACGTCAGCGGCCGGTCGGCCGTGCGCTTCACGTGGCGGTCGAAATCGCGGTCGGCGTAGTCGTTCATCGCGCAGCCGGCCGAGCGCATCAGCAGCGTGCCGAGCGAGAAGATCACGAGCAGCGGCCAGCGCGGATGGCCGTCGGACGCGATCCACAGCGCGTTGAGCGTCGGCCACAGCAGCAGCAGGCTGCCGATCGGCTTGTCCATCCGGACGAGCCGCAGATACAGGGGAAAGCGGGCAAGCATGGCGAGGCACCGGGAAGATAACCCCGGCATTTTAGAGCCGAGCGGTGCTTCGCGTCATGTCGGGGCGGCCCGCGGCGGCAGCCGCCCGGCTCGCCCGGGCCGCCCGGGCCCGCTGCGCATGGCCGGGCCCCGCTTTGCGCCAATCAAGGGACGGATTCGATCGCTCCGGATCGGGCGAGTCAGCGCGCCGTCCCCAGCCGCATCGCACTTACGCGAGCAACGAGCGCAGCATCCACGCGGTTTTTCATGCGTCCGCAGGTCGGCGGTGGGCTCGCCGCGTCGGCGATCGGAAAGATCGCGCGCGCGGGTTCGCACGACGGCCTCGTGCCCTTCGACGGGCTCGCGGATCATGTCTTCCGCCACCCGCACGCCCTTCGCTTCCGGCACCGACGACAGTTTCGCGAAATCGCCGAAGGTACGCGTTCCTGTCCTTCCCGATTCGACGCTACGCGCCAAACCGGATCGCGCCGTTCTCGATGGCAGCCTGGCTGCCGTATTGCCAGGTGATGTTGCGGTGTTCATGTCCGATCGGCAGACCCGAGTAGATCGGCACGCCGAAGCCGCCCAGCACGTCGACAAGCATCTGCTCGAGCGTGAAATCCGCGCCGTCCGGGATCGGGCAGCGCGTGAATTGCCCGAGCACGAACGCACGGGCTCCGTCGAACGCGCCGCTCAGACGCAGTTGCGTCAGGCTGCGGTCGAGCCGGTAGCCCAACTCCGTCACGTCCTCCAGCAGTACGATCGCGTCGCGTGAGCGAAGCGACCAGCGCGTACCCGCGACGCTCGCGAGTACCGTCACGTTGCCGCCGCACAGACGTCCCCGCACGGCACCAGCGGCGCCGGACAAATGCCGCAGACTCAGCGCGTCGCGTTCGTCGCCGGTCAGCACAGCGCGAATGTCGGCGCGCGTCGCGTCGTCTACCTTGGTCGCCAGACTGTGAAATGTCGGGCCATGCAGCAAACGCACGCCGGGCCGATCCGCGAGTGCGCAGAACAGTGACGTCGCGTCGGAAAAGCCGATGATCGTCTTTGGCGTTGCGATCTCGTCGGGCAAGTGCTCGAGCAAATGCGCGCAACCGAATCCCCCCCGCGCGAGCCACACGATATCGATCGACGGATCCATCAGGGTGCGCCGCAGGTCGTGCGCGCGCTCCTCGGCGGTACCGGCGAAATAGCGGTACCGGCTGCCGAGATGCGCGCCCGCCCTGACCTCGAAGCCCCAGCTTTCGACGAGCGCAATGCCACGCGCGATGCCTTCCGGATCGGGCACACCCGCAGGCGCGACCACGCCCACTGCCTTGCGTCGTGATTCCATTGAATGGCTACCTGGATGATGGAGAACCTGCCGAATATATCCGACACCGCTTGCTGACGGCTCGGCCTTGTCACGCAGCGTCGTGCGCGCGGGGATGACGATCGCCGGTGTCCGCGAAACCGCCGCATTGCCGGCGCCGCCTGAGAATCACCGTCGCGGCAAAATCGCCGACCGATCGATGCGGATCCGGTTCGATCGACGAACCAGGCAGCACGTCGAGCGGATGCACCTCGGAGCCGCCGGCGTTGCGGGCCCTTCCCGGCGTCAACGCGTCGGCCGGTACCGCGGCGATCGCATCGCTGTCGAATCCGCGAAAACGACGACAGCGCACGCTTCATCGCAAGCGCCTCGACCGGACCGTTTCCGACGCTCACTTTTCCAAAGCATGATGAGCACGTTTGGATTGACGGAGCCAGTCAGCCATGTCGAACGCAGCGAATCGTACCCATCCCCATCGGACGTACGCGCAAGCATTCAGGCAGCAGGTGATCAGGGAGACATTGACGCCCGGCATGCCGGTGTCGATTGTTGTGCGCCGGCACGACATCAACGTCAATGTGGTGTCCGGATGGCGCAAGCAATATCGTCAGGGCACCCTCAACCGGGTAGATCCGGATGGATCGCGGGTCTTCGTGGACATGTTACGGACTCCTCACTCAATCGACCGGAGCCATTCAAGCGAATCTGTTGCCCTGCATGCCGACATCGCACCACCCGTATGACTCGCCACTGCAGCGTGGCGTACGCCCGCCGCGCTCAGGCGGCGGCGATCGCGTGCAGCGCCTGCGACACCAGTTCGGCCGCACCGCCGACGACGATCGCGAATCCGACTACGTACCGCGCGATCTCGGCCGGCGCCCGCACCTTCGGTGCCGCCAGCGCGGCGCGCATGTTCAGCATCATTTGCGTCATGATCGTCACTCCTTCATTGAAATCCAGGATCGGGACGAAACGGCCGGCCGGACGACCGGCCGTTTCCCGTTACTGCCTCACCGTGCTACTGCACGGCAACGCTCACGCGAGGTCGAAGCGGTCGAGGTTCATCACCTTGTTCCAGGCCGCGACGAAGTCGCGCGCGAACTTCTCCTTCGCATCCGCGCTGCCGTACACCTCGGCCAGCGCACGCAGCTGCGCATGCGAGCCGAAGATCAGGTCGACGCGCGTGCCGGTCCACTTCACCTTGCCCGTCGCGCGATCGCGCCCTTCGAACACGTCGTTCGCGGCCGACACCGGCTTCCATTCCGTGCCCATGTCGAGCAGGTTCACGAAGAAGTCGTTCGTCAGCGCTTCCGGACGGTCGGTGAACACGCCATGCTTCGCCTCGCCGGCGTTCGCACCGAGTACGCGCAGGCCACCGACGAGCACCGTCATCTCGGGCGCGCTCAGCGTCAGCAGTTGCGCCTTGTCGACCAGCAGCGCCTCGGCCGGCGTCTTGTACGCGTGCTTCAGGTAGTTGCGGAAGCCGTCCGCGACCGGTTCGAGCACGGCCATCGCTTCGACATCGGTCTCTTCCTGCGATGCATCCGCACGGCCCGGTGCGAACGGCACCGTCACCGCGACGCCCGCGTTCTTCGCGGCCTGCTCGACGCCGGCCGCACCGGCCAGCACGATCAGGTCGGCGAGCGACACCTTCTTGCCGCCCGTCTGCGCGTCGTTGAACGCCTTCTGCACGCCTTCGAGCGTCGCGAGCACCTTCGCGAGTTCAGCCGGACGGTTCACTTCCCAGTCCTTCTGCGGCGCCAGGCGGATACGCGCACCGTTCGCGCCGCCGCGCTTGTCCGATCCGCGGAACGTCGCGGCCGACGCCCATGCCGTCGACACGAGCTGCGACACCGACAGGCCCGTTGCCAGCACCTTCGCCTTCAGCGCGGCAACGTCGGCGTCGTCGATCAGCGGGTGGTCGACTGCCGGGATCGGGTCCTGCCACAGCAGGTGTTCCGCCGGCACTTCCGGGCCGAGATAACGGGAGCGCGGGCCCATGTCGCGGTGCGTGAGCTTGAACCACGCACGCGCGAACGCATCGGCGAACTCGGCCGGGTTCTCGTAGAAACGGCGCGAGATCTTTTCGTAGGCCGGGTCGAAACGCAGCGACAGGTCGGTCGTCAGCATCGTCGGGCGATGCTTCTTCGACGCGTCGAACGCATCGGGAATCACTTCGCCGGCGTCCTTCGCGACCCACTGGTGCGCGCCGGCCGGGCTCTTCGTGAGCTCCCACTCGTAGCTGAACAGGTGCTTGAAGAAATCGTTGCTCCACTGCGTCGGCGTCGACGTCCACGTGACTTCGAGGCCGCTCGTGATCGCGTCCTTGCCCTTGCCCGTGCCGAACGTGCTCTTCCAGCCGAGACCCTGCTCCTCGAGGCCCGCGGCTTCCGGCTCGGGACCGACGTTCGACGCCGGACCGGCACCGTGCGTCTTGCCGAACGTGTGGCCGCCCGCGATCAGCGCGACCGTCTCTTCGTCGTTCATCGCCATCCGCGCGAACGTCTCGCGGATGTCATGCGCGGCGGCGACCGGGTCGGGGTTGCCGTCCGGGCCTTCCGGGTTCACGTAGATGAGGCCCATCTGCACGGCAGCGAGCGGGCTTTCGAGCTCACGCTTGCCCGAGTAGCGGCTGTTCGGGCCGCCGCTCAGTTCCAGCCAGATCTTTTCCGAGCCCCAGTAGACGTCGTCCGGTTCCCACGTGTCGACGCGGCCGCCGGCATAGCCGAAGGTCTTGAAGCCCATCGATTCGAGCGCGACGTTGCCGGTCAGGATCAGCAGGTCGGCCCACGAGATGTTGCGGCCGTACTTCTGCTTGATCGGCCACAGCAACCGGCGAGCCTTGTCGAGGCTGACGTTGTCCGGCCAGCTGTTGAGCGGCGCGAAGCGCTGCTGCCCGCCGCCCGCGCCGCCGCGGCCGTCGGCCGTGCGGTACGTGCCGGCGCTGTGCCAGGCCATGCGGATGAACAGGCCGCCATAGTGGCCGAAGTCGGCCGGCCACCAGTCCTGCGACATCGTCATCAGTGCGTGCAGGTCCTTCTTCACCGCCGCGAGGTCCAGCTTGCTGAACGCTTCCGCGTAGTCGAAATCCTTGTCCATCGGATCGGACAGCGCCGAATGGCGGTGCAGGATGTTCAGGTTGAGCTGATTCGGCCACCAGTCCTTGTTCGTCGTGCCGCCACCAGCGGTGTGGTTGAACGGGCACTTCGTTTCGTTCGACATGCGATTTCTCCTTGGCTTGCTCGTATGACTCCGCCGGTTCGCTCCGGCGGCATGCCGGGTGCGATTGGTGGAGTGTCATTGCGGGGATGGGAAACGGAACAGGTTGATTCTCCTGTCGTACTACGGGATATCGCGCGGGGCCTGTGACGCGCGTTCCCGCTGCGACGCGCCGCGGGCGGCACGCTCGGGGAACCGGCTGCCGGCAGGCGTCGTGACGACGCTGCGGGCGGAATTCCAGCTTTCGGACATGCGATGCTCCCTCATGGCTTGATGGCGGGTGAATCGGGGGAACACTGAACCGGCGCGCGGCGGCGTTCAACCGCCGTACACACGGTCCGCGAGGTACGCGAACGCAATCGGACGCAGGCTGCGAACCGCCGCCCTGGCGCGATGTACGACCGCATCGCGCGACGGGATGTTCCGCTGCGCGTGCTGCAATACCGACCGCATCATGACATCCTCCTTTGACGCTTGCACTCAACGTGCAGACCGGTCGTCGACACGACGCCGATCCATGGAGAGGATTCTATATAAGTCTATTGATTACTTGAATTTGATTAATTTCATCTATGCGATAGAGAAAAATAAACGGGGTCGCAAGACCCCGTTCATCGGGCTGCCACACGCGCATGCCGCAGCGTGCTCAGTTCATCGTCGCCGGCATGTCGAGCTTCGCGACACCCGGCAGCTCGCAGGCGGAAATCGCGTCGCTGATCGCGTCGATCGCGGGCATCCGCGTGAAGCTCTTGCGCCACACGAGCACCACGCGGCGGTCGGGTACCGGCTCGTTGAACGGCACGTACGACAGCAGTTCGGCATCGGGGCCGTTCGCGCGCGGGCCGACCTCGGCAACCGACATTCGCGGCAGCACCGTAATGCCGACGCCGCTCGCGACCATGTGGCGGATCGTCTCGAGCGACGAGCCCTCGAAGGTCTTCTGGATGCCGTCGGCCGTCTGCGAGAAGCGCATCAGCTCCGGGCACACGCCGAGCACGTGATCGCGGAAGCAGTGACCGTTGCCGAGCAGCAGCATGGTTTCCTGCTTCAGGTCCTCGGCGTCGATTTCGTCGCGCTTCTCCCATGGATGGCCGGCCGGCAGCGCGACGACGAACGGTTCGTCGTACAGCGGGCGCACCATCAGGCCGGTTTCCGGAAACGGCAGCGCCATGATCGCGGCGTCGATCTCGCCCTGCTTCAGCAGTTCGAGCAGCTTGAGCGTGTAGTTTTCCTGCAGCATCAGCGGCATCTGCGGGACACGCTGGATCATCTGCTTGACGAGCGTCGGCAGCAGGTACGGCCCGATCGTGTAGATCACGCCAAGGCGGAACGGGCCGACCAGCGGATCCTTGCCCTGCTTCGCGATCTCCTTGATCGCGAAAGTCTGCTCGAGTACGCGCTGCGCCTGCGTGACGATCTGGTCACCGATCGGCGTCACGCTCACTTCGCTCGCGCCGCGCTCGAAAATCTGCACGTTCAGCTCGTCTTCGAGCTTCTTGATCGCCACCGACAGCGTCGGCTGGCTCACGAAGCAGGCTTCGGCCGCACGGCCGAAATGCCGTTCGCGCGCGACCGCGACGATGTATTTCAATTCAGTCAGCGTCATTGTGGGTCAATCAGAGATATACAGGCGATAGGTTTAATTTATACACCCTGTGACACCGGTTCGCCAAGTTTCTCTGCATCGGGATGCGTCGAACGGCGATTCCGGATCCGGCCCCAACCCGCGGATCAGGCCTTCAGATACTGCTCCCGCGCACCGAGCCAGCGCGCGAGATGCTGCGTGACGATTTCGGGATACGCGGCAATCAGCCGCGTCGCGGCTTCGCGGGCCGGATCGATCAGCCAGCCGTCGGTCTCGAGGTTCGCGAAGCGCAGCATCGCCGCGCCCGACTGGCGGGCGCCGAGGAATTCGCCGGGGCCGCGGATCTCGAGGTCGCGCCGCGCGATCTCGAAGCCGTCGGTCGTCTCGCGCATCGTCTTCAGCCGCTCGCGGCCGGTGAGCGACAGCGGCCCCGTGTACAGCAGCACGCACACCGAAGCCGCGGTGCCGCGCCCGACCCGGCCGCGCAACTGGTGCAGCTGCGCGAGGCCGAAGCGCTCCGCGTGCTCGATCACCATCAGCGACGCGTTCGGTACGTCGACGCCGACCTCGATCACGGTCGTCGCGACGAGCAGCTGCACTTCGTTGCGCGTGAACGCTTCCATCACGGCCGCCTTGTCGGCCGGCGACAGCCGGCCGTGCACGAGCCCGACCTTCAGCTCCGGGAGTGCGGCGGCGAGCGTCTCGTAAGTCTCGACGGCCGTCTGCAGCTGCAGCGTCTCGCTCTCCTCGATCAGCGGGCACACCCAGTACACCTGGCGCCCGGTCAGCGCGGCCTCGCGCACGCGGGCGATCACCTCCTCGCGCCGCGCATCGCCGACGAGGCGCGTCAGCACCGGCGTGCGGCCCGGCGGCAGCTCGTCGATCGTCGACACCTCGAGGTCCGCGTAATACGTCATCGCGAGCGTGCGCGGAATCGGCGTGGCCGACATCATCAACTGGTGCGGCTGGAAGTCGCGCGCGCCGTTGGCCGCGTTCGCGGCCTTCGCCCGCAGCGCGAGCCGCTGCTCGACGCCGAAGCGGTGCTGCTCGTCGACGATCACGAGGCCGAGCCGGGCGAACTCGACCGTGTCCTGGATGATCGCGTGCGTGCCGATCACGAGCTGCGCGGTGCCGAGCGCGGCCGCCTCGATCGCCGCGCGCTTCTCTTTCGCCTTCAGGCTGCCCGCGAGCCACGCCACCGTGACGCCGAGCGGCTCGAGCCACGCGCGCAGCTTGCGCGCATGTTGCTCCGCGAGGATTTCGGTGGGCGCCATCAGCGCGGCCTGGTAGCCGGCGTCGATCGCCTGCGTGGCGGCCAGCGCCGCGACCACCGTCTTGCCGCTGCCGACGTCGCCCTGCAGCAGGCGCTGCATCGGGTGCGCGAGCGTGAGGTCGCGCGCGATCTCGTCGACGACGCGCGCCTGCGCGCCCGTCAGCGTGAACGGCAGCGCGGCATAGAGCCGGGTCGTCAGCGCATCGGCATCGCTCGCGGTGCGACGCGGCATCGCGGGCGCCGCGCGCGTGCGGCGCTCCTCGTGCGCGCGCTTGAGCGACAGCTGCTGCGCGAGCAGCTCCTCGAACTTGATGCGCGTCCACGCCGGATGCGAACCGTCCATCAGCGCGGCTTCGTCGGAATCGACGCGCGGGTGATGCAGGATGCGCACGGCCTGCTCGAGCGTCGGCACGTCGAGCGGCTTCAGGTAGTCGCGCTGGATCTCGGGCGGCAGCAGCTCGGGCAGCGGCGTGCGCTCCACCGCGTTCTCGATCGCCTTGCGCAGGTACGCCTGCGACACGCCGGCCGTGCTCGGATAGACGGGCGTGAGCACCTGCGGCAACGGCGCATCGGCTTCGACGACGCGCACGGCCGGATGCACCATCTCCATCCCGAAAAAGCCGCCGCGCACGTCGCCGCGCACGCGCAGCCGCTGGCCGACGGCCATCTGCTTGACCTGCGAGCCGTAGAAATTGAGAAAGCGCAGCACGAGCTGCTCGCCGTCGTCGTCCTGGATCTTCACGACGAGCTGGCGGCGCGGGCGATACGCGACCTCGTTGTCGAACACGACCCCTTCGGTCTGCGCGATGCTGCCCGGCAGCAGCTCGCCGATCGGCGTGAGCGTGGTTTCGTCCTCGTAGCGCATCGGCAGATGCAGCACGAGATCGATCGAGCGCGTGAGGCCGAGCTTCGCGAGCTTGTCGGCGGTCTTCACGGGCTTGTCGGCGGCCGGCTTCTTCTTGCGCTTCGTGCCGGATGCGCCGGCCTCGCCCGCTGCATCGCCCGCGGCGGCGCCGTCAGCATCGGGCGCGGCGGCGGCCGGCTGC
>NZ_ASSI01000277.1:0-19008 GCF_000466765.1 Burkholderia sp. AU4i
TCAGGCCGACCGGGACCCAAGATTCAGAGTCCCCACGTAGGGGTTGTGCCGGTGCTGCCTGGACTTCGGCAGAACTGCTGCCGCCAGTCCCCTGAGTTCGTCGTCCCGCGACTAAAGGAGCCTGCCGGCGGGCGTGTTCAAGGGCGGTCGCAAAGCCGCACGCGGAGCGCAGCCCGAAGGGCGAGCACCGAACGGGTGCCGCGGCCGGCGAAGCGAACCCTTGAATACGAACGACGGTGGGCTACGGTCGCGCTTGGGACGGCGAGCTCAGGGGACTAGCGGTACGCGGATCATTGAGACAGCACGGGCTCGCCGCGCGGCGAGCGCCCCCTCGAGCGGCCGTGGCCGCGAGACTGGTCAGGTAGGTGCCGCGTGTCGCGGTCGTTTGCGACACGCGGTTGCGCTATGCTTTGGCGTGATCTTGTGAAATCCGAGACAAGTCGATGCTCATCCGTGAACAGGGACGCTTTATCAAGGTGCTGCGCGTCGAACCTCCCACGCAGCCCCCGACCAGGGGGCGCCGGCGCGAACACGTGCTCGGCACGTTTCGCGCCGACGAGCCGATACCGCCCGAGCTGCTCGGCGCGTTGAGCCACGACGAGCGCAAATCCCTCGAGCGCTGGATTGCGGTCTACAAGGAGAGCCAGGCGCGCACGGATGCACGCAGGACGCTGGCCGCAGCGCCAGCGAACCTTGCGTCGCTCGTCAGCGCACTCGAGGTGGCGGCCGACACGTTGTCGGCCGCCGATGCGGACCACCTGTGGATGCAGTTGCAGACGATCGCTCGCACGTTGAAGCGCGCCGGCCATCCGCGGCCGCGCACCGAGCGCCGGCCGCCGGCACCGCCACCGGGACAGCAAGACTTCTTCGGCGAGTGCGGCGAGCTCGAGCAGCTCGCCGAACAGTAAGCACGCTTCCGTCCAGGTCAACCACATGCATCCACACCGCATCGTCGAAGACACAGGCCGCACGCGGATCCCGACTCGGCCTGCCAACAATCGGGGCGACCAACGCTCGACGTGGCACCGCTGGTGTCTACGCGTGCTCCGTGTCTTCAAATCACCATTCAAGATCCATTGAGAGGTCTGACGAGAGATCGCCATGTCGAACCGACGCGCACCTTCATCACGACGACACCATCCATCCGCGCGCGCTAAGCTCGCTCGGAATTTGTTGCTACCGATGCCCCGGCAGAAGGCGGAGGAAGTCGCATTGCAGTATCACGCGGCATTCCAGGCGCTGCGCATGGGCCGCGGCTCGGCGCACGGACTGGCTGTTCTACTGCAGCTGGTTGTGCTTGCGGGTTTCGTTGACGAAGCCCGCAAGCAGGAATTGCGGGTAGAGGTCATGGCGGCCACCGAACGCGGCATCAACGCCGCGCTCGAGCAGGGCAGGACTTGCGGCGAGTGGGTGCTGGATCCGCAGACGGATGAACTCGTCGCCGCGCTGATCGGGTGGCAAGATGATCAGCTGCGCGCGGCGCCGCTGGCGGTGTTCGCCGAGGCGCTCGAGCGGCTTGAGCGGATGCGTGACGGGCGGTCGTACGATCGACCGCCGGCACGGCGCTGCAGTGCCGGATACAGGCTCGGGTGAGCTCCCCGAATCGGCGCGCCGTCGACCGGATACTGCGAACTGCTCGCACCCCTGATATATATACAGTGCCTACGGCAGCAACGGCTTCCACACGGTGCGGAGAGCAGAATGGACAACCCGATTCGAGTGGGTGACTTTCCCGATCGCGAAAGCTTGACGCGGTCGACGTACGAGCGTGGCGACAGGCGCGCGGACCTGGTCTGCGCACCGCGGAGCGGAGCATGACCGCCGCGCCGATGCTCGAGCAGCGCGACACGATGGTCGCGCTCGGGTGGACCGTGGTGAGCGACTACGGGTATTCGCATCGGAGCGGCTGGACGATCGGCGTCTGCCGTGTACGCGGCAAGTGGGTCGTCGAGCTGTGGGATGGAACGTCTCTGCATGCCAACGTGGACTCTCCGGTCGCGGCCGCCCGGCTTCATCGGGAGCTCGTCGCCGTGACCGACTCGGACACGCCCGGCGACGTCGACGACCAGCACGAGTTGTCGAACTGATCAGGCGAAGGGCTCGGCAGCGGCCGGGCCGGGCCGGGCCGGGCAAATCAATCCCCGTCGTATGCCAGATCGTGCCACCGTTGCGAGGTGCCGCCACCTGACCCGAGTTGGCCCCGCGGAAACTGCTTTACGGCTATCGCGTGCAGCGCGCGCTCATCGCGCGCGGGATCGCCGCAGCTGCGGCGCACCTTCAGATCTCGAACGCGACCTTCGTCGTCCAGCCAAACACGCACCAGGACATTCCGGCGGCCCTCGCCCGATCGCGGGACTGCTCGAGACAACATGCGGTCGATCAGCGACATTGATGTCCTCTTCACTGGTGGGCCTGGCTAGACTTGAACCAGCGACCAATCGATTATGAGTCGACTGCTCTAACCGGCTGAGCTACAGGCCCGACTACATGGTCGGAGTGGGAGGGTTTGAGCCCGAGACCCCCTGGTCCCAAACTAAACCCGCCACCGGGCCGCTACACTCCGAGCGGCAAATTTGCCGTGTTATTCCGCGTCCGAGATCAAAAACCGATTGCGGTTCTTCGCACCTGCAATCCATTGTGGTGCTTTCCCACGCCCGCTCCAGGTGGCGCCGGACTTCGGGTCCCGGTACTTCGGCGCGATCGGCGCCCGCGCGGTCGACGCGCCTGCGCGCCGGCGACCAAAGAGTTGTTCGGGCGTGATGGCGTATTCAGCAATCTGTTCGCGAATTGTCGTGATGATGCTGTCAAGCTCGGCACGCCTCACTTCTTCGGCTTGCTTCAGCAATGCCTCTGCTTGTGCCTTCAGTTCTTGATAGGTAGCCATAGATGGGAGTGGATTTCCTTTGAGAGAAAGCTCTTGAAAGAGCGACCCATTATATGCGCGAGCGAAGTCGGTTTCGAAATCTTCCCGATCCAAGTCAACGGCATTGCACTTGAGGAAATGCTGAAGCATCATTGCGACGCCGCCAACCAGCCCGCCGATCCCAACGAATACGCCGGCAGTCTTATTTATGCTCCCGACAAAATGGCCAAGCCACGCTGCGACTCCAATCGTGATGATTCCGTAGCCAAGCACTGCGAGTGGGCTGGCACCGGGTACAAGAATGCTAGTTGGTTCCGTAAAAATAATCTCCTATCTCTCAGGTTTCCTAACCATTTTACATAACAGATACTAACGTCGTTTTGATTGATGGCGACGCTAAATCGGAATGTTCGCTCTCGTGTCCCACACTGTTCGACTACCGGGTGTCACCGAATTCCTCGAGGCGAACTTCAACGTCATTGCCCCTCATTTCAGCGACACGCCTGCGCAAGCCGTTCGGCATTCGTAATGGACGTTACCGATCAGATTGGAGTATTGAGGAACGGAATCTTCGGCGGCGCAAGCTGCCGCAGGATCGTCAGGTGAACATCCAGTTTGACCTTCTTTAGATGGTCGAGATTCACTTGACCGCCGACAATCAGGGCAGGCTCAAAGCCATACATCTCATCCGGGTCAAGCGGTCCTAGTTTGCTCGCAGCGCGTTTGAATAGCGGCTGCTTCGCATCGTCCTTAAAATCGCATTCACTCGGCGTCTTGGCACCGAAGAACGTCTGCACTCGAAAGTCGGGATTCTTGAGCTGGCCCTTCAAATCTTTTTCCAGCGCAATAAGAGAATGCGTCGGGCATGAAACCGTCAAGCTCGGCCCTGTTTTCTCGCCCCATGCATACAACTTCCCGAACGCGGTCCGCGCGATGACGTGGTAGCTATCGACCTCCTCGAAGATCGTGTCCTCAAGCCACATATCCAAAACGTCTTCATACTCGTCGGGATTCACGATCGAGAACAAGCCGTCCGCGAAACTCGCCCACCCTTCTTCAGACCAATACTTCAAGAGCCGAGCAGGCAGCTTCTTGTCGAACTTCTCGAAGCTGGCTTGAGGGACCTCGACGCGGCTCGTCGCTTCTCCGAAATTCTCGATAAACAACTCAAAATCTTCGTCTCTCATCTCATTCCCTTTCCGCGACAAGGTTCTAGTTTGACGTTCATCAAGGCATCTCCCTTACCGCTCGAAATGGCGTCCTTAGCCCCCCCCTCCATCGTCGAGAGGCGATCGCCTTGGTTCCAACTCCCACCAATCGAAGAGTTGACACTCGTGCTTCCCATGCGGGTCGGATCCGGGTTCGCCCAGCCGCCTGCAACCATATCTGGCTCATGCAGTGCTGCGAGCGTGCTTGCAACCTTACTCGCACGCTCGGTTGCGGCACTCATAGCTTCCTTAGCGCCCATGCCAGAGCTTCTCAATGAATCGTATATGCTGCCTCGAACGTGATCAACAAATTCACTCCGCGTTGCCTCTTGCATCGCATCGGCCAACGGGTTGCGGCCCACCGCCTTATAGGCGTCCCGCGCGGCCTGGAACTCGTTGGCCGTCAAGCTATTGATCGCGTCCTGCTGACCTCGCAATTGCTTAGCGTATTCTCGCAGATATCGTCGTTGTTCGGCTGCCGATAGCTTTTTGAAACCGCGTTTATCGTAGGGATGGAAACAAGGCACTTTCTTCTCGGGCAGCCGCTCCTTCGGTTTGACATGCACACCTTCGTCCTCGCCCGCCTTCCTCGGTAACGCCCCCTCTGGCGTGTGCGGCGTTTCGCCTTCCGGTACCGTAGGCTTCTCTGCTGCGGGCGAATGCGGGGTCCCCGCCTTTGGCGCGCCAGAAACTTCGGACCCCAAAGCCTTCGCGGTTTGCCCTGCCTCCGACTCGACGACTGGAGCGAGTTTTCCGGTTCCGGCAAACTTACCTGCGTCCGCGATTTTCGCCCCTTCGTTTACAACCTCAACCCCTCGCCCGACCTTCGCTACCGTCGCCACTCCTTTAACTGCACCGCCGAAGGGAATAACCGCGGAAGCTAGGACACCCGCCTTCTCGGCATCCGTCTTGGCCGGGGCTAGATCTCCGACGTGACCGAACTGCATCATCTCGTCTGCATCACTCGCCAGCTTGTTTGCCCTGCAAACATCGCCCGCCTGGTAAGCAGTCATTGCGGCGCGATTCATTTCATCCGCTTGAATTGCGATGGGCGTCACCATGCCGGTCTCATCGCCAGAGTACTTACTCGCAGAGACAAAAAGGTTCCACATATCCCCGGGGAGATTGACGATCCCCTTCCCGATGCCCTTGGCAAACTCCCCGGGATGCTCGCCGGACGCGACATCTAAACGATGGAATGTGTCTACAGCCGATGAGGCCGCATCCTTAGTCCTTTGCCACCACGTTCGTTTATCGTTCGCTTCAGCTATCAGCGATTGGAGTGCCGCGTTTGGCTGACAGGTCTTCGATTGAACCGGAACCGTCTCAGTAGTGATTTTTCCCGGGGCACCACCGTTACCAGATGCGTCGCAGTTAATCTTGCAAGCACTGCCGTCCCTAGCTACCTTCAGACCGTTGACGATCACGTTGCTTTGACCGGACAGAATCTTGACGTAGCCGCCGCCGAGCGATGTACCGGAGACAACGTGCTGTCCCGCGTCTCCTAAGACGCCTTGATGCAGATCGCCGACTCGGTAGACCGGTTTTCCAGCTGCGAAGACGTTAGGCGAGGCAGTTTGCTTGTTATTGATGAATGCATAGCTGTCGAAGGGAACAACGCTATTTCCGACCTTGCAAAAATCGGGGGCGGTGGTGAAAGCCTTCCAGCGATCTTCGTTGGCGATGTGTCGCGATGTGCTGTTGACGGTGGAGGAATTAGTTTGAGCGCCGCCTCCTGAATCTCCGGCGTTCGATGAAGTCTGGTCAGCCATGTGCGTGCTCCGACATCGGATTCAGGAACGCTGTCACGCCCAATCTCAGAAAGTTGACGGGATCGGTCCGATCGAATCGTTCCCTCCATACCAGCGAGACTTGTCGTTCATCAAGATCAATAGCAACGGTGTCCAGGTTGAGCGCGCCGACACGCCCTGCACCGTCCCAAGTCGTCATCGCCATCATGACGCGGAGACTTGGCAAGCGCATGGTCACGCGTCCTTCCGGCAGAAGTCCCGCCATGATGATCCTCTCATCACCGGCCAAATAGCCCGGGTAGATCAAATCAGGCGGTGCACTCTGGTAAAAGCGGGGATTGAAATCTTCGGGAACGTTTGGGTATACCTCTGCGCGCCAACGGTCATCGTACGTTCCGGCGTAGTCGATGCGCGGAGAGCACCAACGCGCAACTGGACCAAAGCCCTGAGCAGCACGTTGCTGCGACGGGTGGCGTACGGGGTCCATGGGGTCATCAATTTGTGGCGCGGCAAGCACCTTGAGCTTGCTAATCTCGGCAGCAATCTGACTACGTGCATCCTTCGATAGCGTCTTCAGCGCCTCCTCGTCTGGCAACCAACCGCAACCTGCCGGGTTGTCGCGCTTGTACACATACTCCACCGCGGCCTCTTCAGACTCACTTGCATACGTGCCACCAAAGGCCAATCGGTAGTCGAGCGGAACAGCGTTCGTTGGCGTAGCCCTAGTCAGACGCCAACCGAATAGTCCTCGAACAAATTGGCGAGGTCCATGTAGCCGCAGGATCTTTTGCATCGACTCCACCTGCAATCCGGCCATCCAGTCGGCTTTCATTTCGTCATGCGCGCTGCGAGCAGTGCCCGTCAAATAAACATCCGTGGCTGGCTTATAAAGTACCCGGTCACCCTCGCGCTTAAGCACCGCTTTCAGCGGAGCGCTATCGACTTCGCCGTCAAATTCATCACCGTCGACGATGGGTTTTTGCTCCGTCGCTAACGTAATGGGCTTGCCATCCCGCGAGAAATTAAACGTGCCCCGCACTGCGAGTACATCGTACGCTGCTCCGCCTTCTCCTATTTTCTCGAACCAGGCGTACGGTAACCCACTGTCATTTGTGATTACAACCATTGCGCCCCATCATGCAAAGAGTCAATTTCCCGAGCATGCTTACGCTCCGCGACGCCCACTAGAAAAATACTTAGTTGTCCTTTTGAGAACCCGGGGCTTTTTGGGCCGTACCAGTGTTGAGGTACACGTCGTTGGGGGCATCCGCATGAATCTTGTTTGCTGCCGGGAGGTGAATTTCTTTCGCTTCAATATGGACTGCGTCGGGCAGTAGAGTGATCTTGGAGGTGCCGCAAATAAGTTCAATACGGTCCCCAGCCTGCATTGTTATCGTCTTGCCGACTTTCACTTCCCACGACTTTCCAACTACCGTGCTTTTTGACAGTCCGACTTCTTCGGCCTGCGCCAGCCCTACCATGGTATTCATTGCGCCACCGACAGCGACGTTGTACCCGGCGCCGATTGTGAGTGCCTTGGCGAGCCCGATCGTCTCGGTTGAAGCAAGCGCGATCAGAAGATTCTGCAAACCTTCGATCGTCTCATTTCGGTTACCTCCGACCGTAAGGGTCTCATTGCTACCAACGCGTTCGGTACGGTCCACGCCGATCGTGATGGTCTCGTTGTTGTCGACCGTCTCGGTCCGATCATGACCAACATGCACGGTCTCGTCGTGATCGATGTTCTTCTTGCGATCGTTCCCGACCCAATGCGACTCGTCGTGCTCGACCTCGATCCGCTGATCCTTCTCGGCGTGCAACCACACCTCTTCGGCACCCTTCTTGTCCTCGAAGCGGATTGCGTTGGCGGTATTGACGTTCCCGGTCTTGGTCGAGCGTGTGAGAATCCCGCTCTGCGTCGCATTCGCCGGCAGCCCCCACGGCGGCATGTTTGCCGAGTTGTAAACGCTTGAGATGATCAGGGGACGGTCGGGATTCCCATCGAGGAAAATTACGACCACCTCGTCTCCGATCCGCGGAATCTGGATCATCCCAAATCCGCGACCGGCCCATGGTTGCCCAACGCGGACCCAGCATGAGCTGCCTTGATCGCGTTTGCCCAGTCGATCCCAATGGAACTGCACCTTCACACGGCCCAGATTGTCCGTGTAGATTTCCTCGCCCTCGGGCCCGACAACGACCGCAGTTTGCGGCCCAATGATCGACGGTTGCTCGATCGTGAATGCCGGCCGATACGGAATCTTCTTGCGAATGCAGGTGAAGCTGCACTGGTAGGTCGCGGCACCCTCTCCGGCCTGGTAATTGTTCGTGCCGCTATGCGTCACCGTCGTCAGCAGGAACTGGCGATCTTCAGGCTGGGTGCTGCCGTGGTCGTAGTGATCGTCGAGCTCGAAATACAGGCAAGGCGACAACCGCCGGCTCGTGCTCGTACCGATGAAAATCTTGCTGTGCGCGGCAAGCGCTTGCGTCCTGAAACGCGTCAACGCTTCACCGCGATCGCTGTCGGGAAAGCCGTGCTCGCCCAGGTAATCGTAGACTTCGTACGAGGGAACGTCTCCCTGGTCGACTTCCGTGCCACCAGACACATACCTGCGCGCGTGCGGCACCTTGTAATCGAAGGTTTTCAGTCCGACATGCGTGGACTCGAGCTGGCGGCTCGCCTGAAATGTGGTGACCACCGCCAGATTGTCGAGCGCCTCGCCCTTCGTGTACTGCAGCACTGGGCTGCGGCCGCCGATCGGCTTCGCGGCAACCGAGTTATCCGTGATGATGAGCTTGTGATCGTCCTTCGCGTGCTCGAAGAAGAAAAACAACCCATCTTCCTGCATCAGGCGCTCGACAAATTCGAGATCCGTCTCCCGATACTGCGTGCAGTAGCTGCGGTTCTTGGTCGCCTTCGACAGCCGGAATTCGAACGACGCGATCTTTCCGTATTCGCGAAAGACCTTCGAAAGGATCGCTTCGGTATTCTCTTCCTGAAATATCCGAATATCGCGGCTGCGCGAAAGCATCCAGAGCCAAGGCACGATGGTCGCACTGTAGACCGTGAAGCTACCGTCATGGTCGAGGTGCGAGAAGTTCGCCACGTACCCGTGGAAGTACCGCTCTTCCGAACTCGCCAACGCGTCAGTCAGCTGTAACGTAATCGTCACAGGTTGGCCGATCAGCTTTTTCAGTTCGATATTCGAATCCTGGGAAGCAAGCCGAACATGGAACTCGAAATTTTGAGATAAACCCTCGGTTCCCTGAAAATCGACGAGCACCAGATCAGACCGCCCTTTCATTGGCGTCTGGATGGTGAACAGCCGGTTGCTCTGTAGCCCAAAAAAGCCTGGAATATCTGACAGTTGCATGGCGCCCTCGGAACCCCGCATCGGAACGGCAGGATATTATTCGTCGTGGGATTTTAAACTGCTTGCCCCCAGGAGGATCAAGTTTTGCATTTCTTGTACCTCGAATATGGGGACCGAGCCGTACGGAAGGTGAATGGATAACCTGCTGCCCCATTACGAATACGAAGTCGGTCTACTCTTGCGCGGCGTCGCGGAATTTGCCCGGCGTTATCCGAAGATTGGCGCTCGACTCGGTATCGCCAATGGCCAGGGCGACCTGCATGTCGACAGAATGATCCAGACGTTCGCGCTCCTGGCCGCCCGTATCGACGCGAGGCTGGAGGACGCCTACCCTGAGTTCACCGAGTCTTTACTCGAAATGTTGTACCCGCAGTACTTGCGCGCCGTGCCGGCCTGCGCGATTGCGCAATTTGACCCAGCTAATCTATTCGGGCAGCTGACGGTGCCATTCACGATGCAACGTGGCACCGTGCTCGATGCCAATGCGACCGCCTGCCGATTTCAAACGGTGTACGACGTGACGCTCTCGCCGCTTCGCGTCCACTCGGCCCGCTTTGGTCCAGCGACGATGGTCCCAGCGGCGGTCCGGCTACCGGCCAATGCCTCTGCAATCCTCTCGGTTACATTCGCGAGCGCAACGCCCACCGAGACCTTCGACGAAGCGATACCGTCTGGCAAGGTCCGCATTCATCTGGCAGGTAGTCGCGCTCGTGTCGCCGCGCTCACCGACGCGCTGCTGCTCCGCACGGCCAGCGCGTATGTTGAGGTCGATCAAAGCGGTCGCTGGACGGTATTATCAAAGGTCCCCATCGAATCAGTCGGATTCGCCGAACATGAGAGGCTACTCCCGAAGGAATCATCCAACACGTCGGACGCATTCGACACGCTGATTGAGTCCTTCGCATTCCCCGAGAAATTCGATTTCGTCGACATCGACCTTGGGCGAATCCGGCGCGCGGCGCGCGCGCCGCAAGCACGCCAACTGACGTTGCACCTGGCCATTCGCGACGCACCGGCAGCAGCGCCTGCCGCCCTCGCGCTGAGCGACCTCGACGCCGCATCGATCAAACTGTTTTGCACGCCGGTCGTCAATCTGTTCATGCGAGACGCGACGCCGATCCAGCTCACAACCACCGACCGGGCCTACCCCGTGACGCCCGAGCCCCTCGAGACCGGCGCGCCGCTCGACGTGTACTCGATCGACTCCGTTCATTTGGGCGATCGGACGCAGTCCGAACACGAAAAAGGGGCTTCGTCGTCCACCGCTGCGCCGCGAACGGCCGTGTTGCCCTACCGCGCGTTGAGCCATGGCCGGCAACCCGATCCTACCGTCGCTTATTGGACGGCGTTTCGCGATCCGTATGCCGCGGCGGGAAATGCGCGTCCACCTATTCTCCTATCGCTCATCGGGCTGGACGGGGCCGCCGCCCAGGTGCGGCATCCCCAAATCGACATCGACGTCACCGCCACCAACGGCGAACTCCCTTCGCGGCTGCCGATCGGCGCACCTGACAGCGACCTGGTTCATGAAGGTGCAGCGCTGGCTTGCCCGATCCGGTTGCTGACGCAGCCGACCTTGCCCTGCTCGCATTCGCGCGGACACGGCGCGTTGTGGCGCGTGGTGGCGGGTCTGTCGCTACACCCTTTCGATCTTACCCAGACCGGACTGAAGGCGTTCAAGGATTTCTTGCGCTTGCACGCGCCACGCACGAACATCGTCGCTCAACGCAGCATCGACGCGATCGTCGGACTGGATTACCAACCCGCAATGAAGTGGATGTCGCTCGACGGTCAGTTTCCGTCGTTCGTGCGGGGGATCGAAATCGTCGTAACGCTCGAGGACAGCGCGTTGCGCGACGTCACGTTGCATCTGTTCGCTCGAACGCTCGATCGGCTTTTTTCCCCGTATGCACCGACGAACAGCTACGTACAGCTCATCATCCGATCATCTCATACCGGCCAGGAATTGCATCGCTGCCCTGCCCGATCCGGGACGCGACCGGTGATCTAGTCAATGCAGATATCCGACCAGGATCCCGGCGCCGGCGCCGGCTTGCAAGCCAACCGTCGTGCCACCCATCAGCAGGATCGCCGGAGCATGCGCAATCGCTATCTCGGCGAGCCATGCCATCGCTGGATTCGACAGCCCGAGGGCAAGCTGCGCGGAATTGATCCCGAGGATCATGGCGGAACCCGCCTTGCCATAGCCGATGCCGACACCACCGTCGAGATAGACCGTAGCGCCTTGAAAGTCGCTCTTGGTCAGCTCGGTGCCGCTGAACGCCGGCGCCATATAGATGAGCCCCGCGCTGTCGAACGACTTGGCAGAGCCTGCGCCTCCGACCTCGCGGCCGGCGATCTTGGGAATCTTGAGCTCCGGCAAGGAAAACCGCAGAAGTTTGATCTTCGGAACACGCAGGCCGAAACCGATACCGACACCTACGCCGCCGTAGTAGAAATCGGTTTCCGTTCCAGCGGGGTCGGCCAGAACGATCGTGCCGCCCGACGCGACGACGAATTCGATGCTGACGCCGCCTGTCGCACCCGTCTTGTAGCTCCAGTTGCTTGGTCTCAGAATTGACACGGCCGATCCTCTCAGATGCTGTTATTTTTTTGGTGCCAGATTCATCGCCGCGAAGAGGATGAATCCAAGACCGAATATCGTCGCCATCAATGTCCAGTTCCACACGGCGCCAAACCGATCGATCGTCGCGGTTCGGGCCGGCGCCTCGGGCTGGTAAAGGACGGTGACCTTGTCGCCGACCTTGGTGCCGTAGATCATCCCGCCTTGCGGATAAGACACGCGCTCGCCCGTTTTTGTCACGAACTCGATCTGTGGGTGGCTCCCGCCCGCGTTGAGGCTGACCACCTCGCCGGGAACGGCGATCGCAGTCTGCAAAAAACCTCGCGTGGACCACCCGATGAAAGCCGCGATCACCAGAAAAACGACCCCGATCGCAATGCCTGCAATAGCCTTTGACATGAGCCCTCTCGATTTTTTGTCGTTCGACACGCGGCTGCATCCTGTCACTGCGCGTCCGAGCTGGATTTTAGCGCATTGCCACAGGCTCTCCGGACATCCTGGGATGCTCGAATGTATTCGGAGGACGACCGCGCCTGCAGGTCGAGTTTCACTTTCGGGCGGCTTCATGTCGCCGCTTTCGGCGCGTCTCCTCGGTCGTCGTAATGCTGATGAAATAGCAGCGTGCGCACCAATGCCCGCGACGAATCGTGTTCGGCGTGGCGAACCAGCGGTGGCCGCGCGCACATTCCCATTCCAACCGAGTTGAACTGTTCACGTATGTCTTCGAGACGCACTTCCCGCTCGCTCCTTCGCGATCGCTCGCATCAGGTCGATGCCGAGCTTGCCGGTGTCGTGCGCGCACGCGGCGCACCAATGACCGCGGACAATCGCTCCGGGATAGGCCCACCAACGATGACCTCGCGCGCACTCCCATTCGAGTCGCTCGCTGGCTGTGATGCCCCGGGGGTCAGCTCATGGCTGTTTGCGTCCAGTTCTTCGCCGATGGCGTAGAAGCGCCCGCCAGCTATGTAGTGCAAGCTGCGCAACGCCGGGGCCGCGATCTCGAATTTCCACCGCCCCGCGCTGAACACGCGCTGGTCAGCCCATGCGCCGACAATTTCAGCGATGAACAGGTCGTAGGTGTTCTGGTTCTCCGGTACGGGAATGATCTTGCAGATGAGCCAGGCCGAACAGCCGGCGATGAACGGAAGATCCACGTCAGCAATGCGTTGCAACTCGATCCCGCAGTGCTGGAGCTTCTCGGGATCATCGAAACCGCTGCGATGACCAGCCTGATAGACCAACTCCAACTGGGCAGCAGTGGGTATCTGGATGACGAAGTAACCGCTTTTCTCGGCCAGTTCGCGCGTCTTGGACTCCCTACCCAGTACCGCCGTGAGCTTGGGAGGGGACGTGTCGAGGCCGCAGACCCAGCTTGCGGCCATGACGTTCGTTATCCCGTCATAGCGCGCGGATGCCAAAGTCGCCGGGCCGTGGTTGAATAGCAGATAGGTTTGCTCCAGCGGCACCGGCTGGATGTTTCCCGGCAATGGTGTTTCACAAGTCATGTGTCCTCCCTTTACGGCATCAGGCGGCATGTGACGCTTGCGCACGCGAGGTCCAGAAGGCCAGCACCGCCGCGATCAGCAACACGACCGCGCTGGCGAGGAAGGTGACGCGATAGCCACCGCCGTCGAACAGCAGGCCGCCCACGGTCGAACCCAGCGCGATCGAGAGCTGGATCACTGCCACCATCAGGCCGCCCCCCGCTTCGGCATCCTTGGGCAACGACCTGGCCATCCACGACCACCAACCCACGGGTGCCGCGGTGGCCACCAGCCCCCACAGCCCCAGCAGCACGAAGGCCGCCGTGACGCTGCTGCCCAAGACAATCAAGGCCAGTGCGATGGCCGCCATCAGCAGCGGGATCGCCACCAGGGTGCGGTACATGCCCCTCTTCAGGAACGTGCCGATCAGCGTAGTGCCGATGAAACCAGCGATGCCGATCACCAGCAGGATCATCGACAGCGTGGTGACATCCACTCGGGTGACGGTTTCCACGAATGGGCGCACGTAGGTGAACAGCACGAACTGCCCCATGAAGAACGTACCGACACCGAGCATCCCCAAGGTCACCAGGCGACTCTTGAAGAGCCTGAAGACGTTGCCGGAGCCGGCCTTGCGCGGCTCGGCCTTCATGGAGGGCAGGCTGATCCATTGCCAGACCAATGCAAGCAAGACCACAGGCACCAGGCAGAAGAAGGCGCCGCGCCAGCCGATGACGCCGCCGAGGTAGCTGCCCAGCGGCGCGGCCACCACGGTTGCCAGCGCGTTGCCACCATTGAAGATCGCCAGCGCCTTGGGCACGCTACGGGGCGGCACCAGCCGCATAGCGACCGCCGCCGACATCGACCAGAAGCCGCCGACCACCACGCCGATCAGCGCGCGGCCGATCATGTAGACCACATAGTTCGGCGCCAGCCCGACCACGAGGCCGGAGATGCCCATGAGGCCGGTCATCAGAAGCAGCAGCGTCTTGCGGTCCATGGACCCCGCCAGCGATGAAATCGACAGGCTGGTCAGGACGGCGAATGCGCCCGAAATGGCGATGCCGTATCCGGCCAGCCCTTCGCTGACCCGCAGTTCACCGGCAATCGGCGTCAGCAGGCTGACGGGCATAAACTCCGAGGCGATCAACGCGAAGACGCATAGCGTCATCGCAAAAACACCCGCCCAGTAGGAAGGCTGTTCCCCGGCATCCCGCGAGCCCATGGCATCGCCTGCCGGAGCAGTGGAAACTTGTGCAGTCATTTAATCATCCGTAATTTCTATGGAGGTGCGTCTGCGGCTCATGCCACGGACAGCAGCACCTTGCCGATGGTCTGTCGGCCTTCCAGCAGCCGATGCGCTTGCGCGGCCTCAGCCAAGGGAAGTACCTGGAAGATCCTCTGCTGGAGCCAGCCGCTCCTGATACCTTCCATCACCTCGTTGGCACGGCCCAGCATTTCCTCGCGGGTCTGTACGAAGTGGCGCAGGTCGCCCCCCGACAGGGACAGCGATCGGCCCATGAGTGCATTCGGCGAAATCGGATCGACGGGGCCACTGGCCGCGCCGAAGATCACGATATGGCCGCGCAGTGCCGCCGCTTCCATGTTCCCGCTGAACGTGGATTTGCCCACGCCGTCGATGATGATGTCCGCGCCGTACCCGTTGGTCAGCCGCATGGTTTCCGCGGCGAAATCCTGCTCGGTGTAGAGGATCACGTCATGCGCGCCCGCTTGCCGGGCCGCTTCGGCCTTCTCCGCGTTGGACACCGAGCCGATCACACGGGCGCCCAAGTGCCGCGCCCACTGCACCAGCAGCAGGCCGACGCCGCCGGCCGCCGCATGGATCAGCACCACATCGCCAGGCGCTGGCTTGCGGAACTCATGGATCAGGTAGTGCGCAGTCATGCCTTGCAGCGGAAAAGCCGCGCCTTGCTCAAAGGACAGCGCATCCGGCAGCGGGATCAGGCTGTCGGCAGGAACCACGCACGCCTCGGCATAGGTCCCGGGCTGGCGCGCGAAGGCCACGCGGTCGCCCGGCTTGACGTTGGCCACGCTTTCGCCGATGGCCTCCACCACGCCCGATGCCTCCAGCCCTGGCACCAGCGGCAGCGGCTGGGGGTCAAAGCCCGTGCGCCAGTAAATATCGACGAAGTTGACGCCGATGGCCGCGATGCGAATCAGCGCCTCGCCGCGCGCCAAAGGCTTCAGCTCCCGCTCCTGCAGGGTCAGCACTTCCGGCCCGCCGTGGCGCTCGATCACGACAGATTTCACCTTGGTCATGATTCGCTCCTTACGCCGGCAGGTGCTGATTGAAGAAGGCGGTGAGCTTGTCCCAGGGGATCAGGTTCACGCGGTCGTACAGATCGACGTGATTGGCGCCCTTGACCCAATGCATCTCCTTGGGTTGGGCGGCGCGCTGGTAGGCGTCCTCGCTGAATTCCCTGGAGTGGGCCTGGTCTCCCGCAATGATCAGCAGCGGGCGCGGCGAGATCGTCTCGATGTCGTTGAACGGGTAGAAGTTCATGAACTTCACCTCGCTGGCGAGGGCGCGGTTCTGCGTCAGCTCCAGCGAGCGGCCTTCGGGCACATAGGCGCCGCGCTTGGTTCTGTAGAAGCTGTGGTACATCGCGGTCACGGGGTCGGCGTCCGCGGGCAGTTCGATCGGCAGGTAGTTCTGGAAGATCGTCTTGCCGCTGGTGAACTCCTCGTAGCGCAAGCGGGCGGCCTCGACCAGCTTCGCCTTTCGCTGGTCCAGCGTCTGCGACTTGCCATAGCCGTTGCGCGTGACCGCGCCCATGTCGTACATGCTGACAGTGGCGATGGCTTTCAGGCGCGGGTCGATCTTGGCGGCGCTGACGATGAAGCCGCCGCTGCCGCAAATGCCGATGCCGCCGATGCGCTCACGGTCCACTTCCTCGCGGGTGCCGAGGAAGTCCACCGCCGCGCTGAACGCTTCCGAATACAGATCGGGCGCCACGGCGTTGCGGGTGGCGCCTTCGCTTTCGCCCCAGAACGGCAGGTCGATGGCCATGGCGACAAAGCCCTGCTCAGCCATCTTGGTGGCGTACAGGTTGGCGCTTTGTTCCTTGACGGCACCCATCGGGTGGCCGACGACCAAGGCGGGCAGCTTCGCGCCGCCGCGTTGCTTGGGGATGAACAGGTTGCCCGCGACCTTCATACCGTACTGAGTGGGGAAGCTGACCTTGCGCAGGGTCACTTTGTCGCTCTTGTAGAAGTTGTCTGCGCCCACGGGCACGGCCGGCGTCTGCTGCGCCTGCGCCGCGAGAGCCGATGCTCCCGTGACGGAAAGGACGCCCAGCGCGGCAACGCCGACACCGGCGGCTTTCACGAAGTCGCGGCGGTCGGAAGCCTTGGCGGTCAGAACGTCGGTTTCATAGGGGGTGTCGATGATCGTGCTCATGGTCGGTGCTCCTTGAAAATCAGGGTTTCAATGTTGACGGAACCATGGGAATCTGATTAGTAGGTGCAATCTTGATGTAGTTGTGAAAAAATCTCAGGAATGGCGCATCCCAAAGTCAACGACCTCCAAGCCTTCCTGGCTGTCGCCCGCGACCAGAGCTTTACCAAGGCCGCAGCGAAGCTGGGCCTCACGCCGTCCGCCCTGAGCCACACGATGCGCACGCTGGAGGAGCGCCTGGGCGTGCGCCTGCTGGCGCGCACGACCCGCAACGTGGCGCCGACGGAAGCCGGGGAAAGGCTGATGCAGGCCATCGCACCACTGTTCGACCAGATCGCGGCCGAGGTGGAAGCCTTGGGAGAATTGCGTGACAAGCCCAGGGGCACGATCCGCGTGACCTGCACGGACGACCAGATCGAGCTGTGCATACGGCCCAAGCTGGCGAAGTTCCTGGAGGACTACCCCGAGATCACGCTGGAGCTGTATGTGGACTATGGCTTCACCAACGTCGTCGAACAGCGCTTCGACGCCGGCATCCGCATGGGCGAATCCATCAGCAAAGACATGATCGCCGTGCGGGTCGGGCCGGACTGGCGCCTGGCAGTGGTTGGATCACCCGCCTACTTTGAGCGCAACCCGGTACCGAAGACACCCCATGAGCTGACCCAGCATCGTTGCGTCAGTATTCGGCATCGGCCTGACGGCTCGATCTACGCCTGGGAGTTCGAGAAGGACGGCAATGCCTTCACGGTCAAGACCGAAGGCCAGCTTGTCTTCAACAGCATCATGCACGTCCTCAATGCAGCCGTGGACGGCATCGGCTTGGCCTACGTGCCCGAGGAACTGGTGGCGCCCTATGTGGCCGATGGGCGCCTCCAGGTCGTGCTGGTCGATTGGTGCCCTTATTTTCAGGGCTTCCATCTGTATTACCCGAACAGGCGGCAAACCTCTCCGGCGTTTTCGGCGTTTGTCGAAGCCCTGAAATATCGAGGTTGACCGATTGGAGGGCCAGGGGAGCCAAGGCCCTCAGGCGCCGGTCAAGCTATGCCTCGGTGAAGAATTTTTCGCCGCCGAAGAAGCGATTTGGCTTCGTGAAAATCGACAGGAAGACCGCACCATTGGGTGAGCGAGCCACATGGGTATGACCTGCCTGACTTCTTCGGACCATTTCAATCTTGGAGAACGGCCTCGATTGCTTCAGTTGAACAATATCGCTGGCGGTCGAGTCGATTGCTGTTGAGGTTCGTTAATTTTGCTACCAGAGGGGCACTAATGGCGCTACCGGCAACCGTCACATTGCATTGGTTCTTGTAGATTATTTCCGCTTCGACCAGCAAATTAGACGGTTGCCGCGCCACAGCCCTTCACGCATATCCGCTCGCTGATCTTGCAAATCCACCTTTCCCGGCCACTTTTGATGCTAACGCTGCGTTGGACCCCTTGCTCCAGGCGATAACACGCCAGCCCCATCGACAAGGGTTCGGAGCAAATTGCCGCCTCTCACCGGCACCATCACTGCTCCTGAAAGGCTTTCTCGTGCCCGCGTTTGCAAAATTAGTGCACTTGTTAGCAAAATTAGCGAACCTCAACAGCTACTCCTTCAATGACGGGAAGCCGGGATCGAGCAGTCAGTATTTGGGACACTGGAATAAAAGCGGCATGGTGATCACGAATGGCGGGAGAATTCGGGAGCTTCTGTACCGGAGCGGCGTGAACTCGAACCTCGGAAATTCGCCCGACGTCGAGTCCAAGATCAAATGGAAGTATCTGATTGATGATTTTCTAGATAAACCGATCGATACACGCAAAGGCGTCGTCAAAAAATTTAGAGCGTGTGACGTGCACTATCCCGTTTTCAATCGGACGTACAATGACTGGAGAAGCAAGCATAATCGTGGAGAGGATTTCGTGAATATTCAAACTTGCAATATCTCAAGTTGACCAATCCCATTAAGATCAGCCTCGGCGAAATATGCAGGTCACCAGAAAGCATGTAATCGCGATTGCACTAATCTTGGTGCTGGCGATTCCGTCTCTTGCGCTACGGAAGTCATACGAAGGCTGCGAGAGCTACACCCAGGCTCTTAACGGAGGGACGAAAGAGTTCGATGGCGAGAAGTACAAAATTGAGATGTGTGGGGCGCCTCGCTCTTTTGGCGATGGTGACGAAATTCGACTCCAGGTGATGGGGCCGGCGGGGGATGTGCTGGCGGAGCGGTATTTTGTGGTGCGCACGATCAACGATGCAGCACCCAGGGAACTGGAATACGAGGACGACAACATTTTCTACTACGACCAGTCGAAGTCGTCTCCGTTGCGCTTC
>NZ_ASSI01000278.1:0-10957 GCF_000466765.1 Burkholderia sp. AU4i
TCGGGTACTTCCGGTACGTCAGGCACCTCCGGCACCGGCGTCACCCCGCTCGGCAATGTCCTCCAGAAATCCGGCAACCTCGTGACGGCAGTCGGTACGACGGTCGCGAACGGCGGCGGCGTGATCGGCGGCGTGCAGATTCCCGGCACGAACCCGACGACGGCCAACAGCGTCGGCAACGCAGTCACGAGCCTCGGCAACGGCGTGCAGGCGCTCGGCAACGGCGTCGCGGCCGGCCTCGGCTCGATCGGCGTGTCGGCGAACCCGCTCGGACCGACGCTGACGTCGACCACCGGCCTGCTGACCGGCGCCGGCGGCGCGGTCAACAACCTCGGCAACGCGGTGAAGAGCCTCGGCTCCGGCCCGCTGTCGCCGCTGTCGCCGGTCACGACGCTCGTCGGCGATCTCGTCAACACCGTGGGCGGCGCCGTCAACTCGACCGCGTCGGGCCTCAACACGGCGCTGAACAGCTCGCCGGTCCAGCAGCTCGAGACGCAGGTCGGCAAGGTGATCAACCCGATCACGAACACGCTGACCGGCGGTGTCACGACGCCGGGCGCCACGCAGACGCTCGGCGGCGTCACGCTGCTCGGCACGCCGCTCAACGGCCTGCTGAGCGCACTCGGCAACGGCCTCGCCCTCGCCGGCACGAAGGTCGGCGGCGCAACCGGCAACCCGGTCGGCACCGGCCTCGGCGGCGTCGTGGCACAGCTCGGCAACACGGTGACGTCCACCGGCGGCCTCGTCCACGACAACAACGCGGGCAGCTCCAGCAGCGGCACGGGCGGCAGCAACCCGCTCGCCCCGATCACGGGCCTGCTCGGCACGCTGACGGGCGGCCTGGGCGGCGGCAGCTCGAGCGGTTCGGGCGGCACGAGCGGCACGAGCAGCGGCGGCCCGCTCGGACCGGTCACGGGCCTGCTCGGCTCGCTGACGGGTGCGCTCGGCGGCCTCGGTTCGAGCGGCACGAGCGGCACCGGCGGAACGAGTGGCACCAGCGGCACCGGTGGCGCGGGTGTCGGCGGCCTGCTGGCGCCGGTCACCAACCTCGTCAATTCGCTGACGCCGCTCGGCGCCAGCCTCACGGGCACGGTCACGACGCCGGGCGGCAACGTGACGGGCACGCTCGGCGGCCTGCTGTCGAGCGGCCCGGTCGGCACGGTGACGGGTGCGCTGACGACGCCGGCAGGCGCCGCCGGCGCCATCGGCACCGCGAGCCCGGGCGGCGCGGCCGGCACGGCCACGACGCCGGCTGGCGGTGGCTCCGTGGCTGCCGGCCTGACCGGCAGCTCGAACGGCGGTGCCGCGGGCGGCGCCGGCAACCTGCTGTCGCCGGTGACGAACCTCCTCGGCGGTCTGCTGGGCGGCGGCACCAAGAAGTAACGCTTTACCTATCAGAACCACAGGCCAATGGCCGGGCGCGCATCCATACAAAGCCCGGCCGATGGCCGGCGTCACCCGCCCAGCGGGGGCGCCGGCCTTCACCCGTACGAGGATCCGATCATGAACTCCACGCTTGACGGCATCGCCGCGGTCCAGGACCGCCCACCCCGTTCCGCCACGCCCCTGCGCGCCGGCCTGCTCGGCATCGCCGCCGGACTGTTCGCGCTGTGGATCACGCGCGGCCAGCCGACTTTCGATGCAGCCACGCGCGCGGTCATCGCCAGCCTCGCGATCATCGGCACGATCGCGCTGCACGAAATCTTCATCTCGCGCGTCTACCTGCGCCCGAGCGCGGGCCTGTCGCGGCAGGCCGTCCGCCCGCTCGGCATCGCGCGCGTCGCGACGCGGCTCGGCGCGTTGGCGTCGATCTATGCGGGCATCGGCGCGATCTACTGGCTGCTGCCCGAATACCACGGCGCGTTCTACCGGCCGTTCTGGTCGCTGCTGCGCTCGCTCGCGCCGTACGTGATCGTCGCCGCGCCGTTCTACTTCGCGTGGATGGATCGCCACCAGCGCGAGACCGACGACGCGTACCTGCTGTGGGGCCGCTTCCTGTTCCGCCGCGAGCAGCCCGCGAGCTGGAAGCCGGTGCGCGAGATGCTGGCCGGCTGGGGCGTGAAGGCGTTCTTCCTGCCGCTGATGACCGTCTACCTGTCGAAGGACGCCGATCACCTGACCGCGTCGCTCGCGAACGCGATGCACGCGCCGGCGACGATCGCGACCTTCATGTTCATGTACGACCTGTCGTTCACGATGGACCTGATGTTCGGCACCGTCGGTTACCTGTGCACGTTCCGCATCCTCGACAGCCACGTGCGCACCGTCGAGCCGACGACGCTCGGCTGGGTAGCCGCGCTGATGTGCTACCAGCCGTTCTGGTCGCTGTTTTCGAACAACTACATCCGCTACGAAGGCACGTTGTTCTGGGACAACTGGCTGCAGTCGGCCCCGACGCTGCGCGTGATCTGGGGCACGGTGATCATCCTGCTGCTGCTGACCTACGCGCTGTGCACGATCTCGTTCGGGTTGCGTTTCTCGAACCTCACCAACCGCGGGATCATCACGTCGGGCCCGTACCGCTTCACGAAGCATCCGGCGTACATCACGAAGAACCTGTCGTACTGGATGGTGTCGGTGCCGTTCGTCGAGCCGCTCGGCTGGCAGGTCGGGCTGATGCACTGCGCGGGGCTCGTCGCGGTCAACCTGATCTACTACACGCGTGCGAAGACCGAGGAACGGCACCTGATGCGCGACCCCGACTATCGCGCGTATGCCGAATGGATCGCGCAGCACGGGTTGTTCGCGCGGATGAAGCAGGCGTTCGGGCAGCGCGCGCCGGCCTGACACGGCGGCGCAAGGCGGGGCCTGCTGCGCCGCCCACGGTTGCGTCGGCGTTCGCACATCGCCGTTTCGCCAGTTCCGGCACAGTGCGCGCGCCCTTGCGACCAGGTACGCGCGCAGCAGTGCTCGCTGCCGCGACTCGATTGCGATCCGCGCAACGCGAAGCCGTGTGCGTACGACGAGGCACTCGGCTTCGCACGCGTCGCGCTTCGTCCGCTGCCCGGCGGTTACATCGCTTCGCTCTACGAGCGCGCGGTGGCCGGTTGACGGCACCGGCCATGCGCGCACTACCCGGCAGCGACTGTCCGGCCGGCCCACCCGCCGCTCGGGCTAGGGCGCGCGCTCATGCGGCCAATTGTCGCGAAACGATACGATTCTCCGCGTTTCGTCGCTTTTCTCCACCGATACGATTGCCCGCCCCCGACTCCTCGCGTATGGTGCTGGCCGTCCGCGCCCGATCGATCGCCCGGACACCCGACCGTCGTCGCGCACGACGGCCGTGCGGGCCGTGCCCGCCGTCACCGTCTCCGCGGCACCGCCCTTCGGCGCCGCGCATTCATGAGGAGAGAGACGTGATTCACAAAGTCCTGATCCTGTTCGCACTCTGCATCGCGGGCCTCGCCGCGATCGCCGCCGGTTTCCAGCACATCCCCAGCTGATTCGCGGCCCCGGCTCGCTTCGCCGAGCCCGGGGGCCGCACCCATTCCTCTCCCCTCTTGCGATGAACCACTTTCTCGGACCGCCCGGGACGGGCGCCTTTTGCCATGCGCATCGACGTACAGCATTCCCAGCACGACATCGACGATGAACTCGACTCGCTCTACGCACGCCTGCACCAGCCGGGCCATCGCCTGCACGGCCTGCCGGCCGTCGCGCTCGGCCGCTCCGGCCTGATCGTCCGCCACCGCGAGGCGGACGGCGAATACTTCCTGTACGTCGAGGATCCGGCCGCGCGCCAGCTCGCCGGCTATACGGTGTTCAACCGCCTGCCCGAAATCCCGCGTCGCGCCGACCGCTACCTGCGCGCGCCGCACACGCGGCTGCGCGGATCCGCGCAACGCAAGGGCCTCGCGACGACGCTGTATCGCTGGGGACTCGACGCCGGCCTGTGCCTGATCAGCGGTGCCCGTCAGTCGATCGGCGCGGCGCAGCTGTGGACCGCGCTGGCCCATGACTATCGACACGGCTTCGTCGACATCGAAGGCCGCGCGCTGCGCTATCTGGGCGAAGCCGTTGCCGACGACGTGCACGGCGCGCTGCATACGCGTCGTCTGCTGCTCGGCAACGGGTGGGAAATCGGCGCATTCGCGCGCGCGGCCGGGATGGCCGACGTCGTTGCCGCAGAATGTCGCCACCCGGGATTTCCGCAGGAAAGGCGCGAACCGCACCGCTTGCACGGGGGCGCCAAAGCGCGTCACTCCGCCCGTGCACCGATGCGATAATCCGTCGGGCCGGCGCGCCCCCATCGCGCAAACCACCCAACGACACGCTCCTCGATGGCTACCGAACTCCAACCCGATTCCGAGCGCCGCATCGACATCGTCGCGTTATGCGGCAGCCTGCGCGCGCAGTCGTATAACGCGGCGCTGCTGGATGCGGCGGCACGCGTCGCGCCGCCCGGGACGCGCATCACGCGCTTCGATCGCCTCGGCGAATTTCCGCTGTTCAACCCCGACGCGGAATATCCGTCGCCGGCCGCGGTGCGCGACCTGATCGATCGCCTGAACGCCGCCGACGGCGTGCTGATCGCGAGCCCGGAATACGCGCACGGCGTGACCGGCGTGATGAAGAACGCGCTCGACTGGGTCGTGGGATGCGAAGCGTTCGTGTACAAGCCGGTCGCGGTGCTGAACGCATCGCCGCGCGCGACGCATGCGGACGCGGCGCTGCGGGAAACGCTGTCGGTGATGTCGGCGAACATCGTCGAGCGCGCGTCGATCACGCTCCCGATCCTCGGCAGCCAGCTCGACGCGGCAGGCATCGCCGCGCATCCGCCGTTCGCGGCGGCGCTGGTCGAGGCGCTGCACGCGTTCGGCGCGGAGATTGCCGAAGGCACGTCAACGCGCTGACGTTGCGCAACCTGGATTCCATCGCAGTCCGGATTAATCGGACGCCGTGCCCATCGACGGGCGCAACGTCCGGCCCGGATCATCGTCCGCGATAGATCGGTCTGTCGGCCGTCATCGAACCCGATTCGCTCGCGGCCGATGCCGCCATGCCGTATCCACTGGTATCGGCCGTCGACGTGCCGGTCGAACCGATCTTCTTCAGCGCTTCCGCCAGCCGCGCCGGATAGTACGGGTCTTCGCCGTTCTGCCGGTAGCCGGCTGCACGCAGGGCGGCCAGTTCGGCCTTCACCTCCGCGCGCGTCACGGTAGACTGCGGCGCGGCCCACGCGGAAATGGAAACGGAAACGGAAGCGGTCGCGGCAACCGTCGCGAGAACATACAGGGCAAGCTTGTTCATCTGACTTCTCCTGAGCATCGACGACGTTGTCGACGGAGAGTGAGTCGAGCCGCGTGCGCAAAGATGACACTCGCCGAAGAAAAAATCCGGCGTCGCGTCACGGTGCAACTGCCACGCGGCACGCCGGCAGGAGCGGCATGTAACGGCGTGTTGAACGAAAACCCGAACGTCTGTCAGATTCCGCCGGCTCGCGCGACTACCGGCATGTGGCCCGGCGCCACCCTCTGTTTTCGTTCAAAGGGTCCGACATGAAAACCAGAATCTGGATACTGATCGCGTCGCATCTCGCGACGGGGCTCGTGGCGTTTGCCGCGGGCATCTACGTGCTGCCGATCCTCACGGCGACGGAAGGCGCAAGCGCCGTCGAGCTGCAAGTGGCCGCGGAAAACGCGCGCCATACCGGCCGCTTCGAACGCAACCTGCCGGGCAGCGACGCGCTGCACTGGGCGGACGGCAAGCTGACCGTCACCGATTCGTCGATCGCGTTCGAGGGCGACATCGCACCGGGCCCCGACTACAAGCTCTATCTCGTGCCGGCCTTCGTCGATACGCGAGCGTCGTTCCTCGCGATCAAGGCGCGCGCCGTACGCGTGGGCGACCTGAAGACATTCGGCAATTTCGTCGTGGCGCTTCCCGACGACGTGAATCCCGCGCAATACACGTCGGTCGTGATCTGGTGCGAACGCTTCTCGAAATTCATCAGCGCGGCCCGCTATCAAAGCGTGCCGGCGTCGGGCCTGACGTCGATGTGACCGGCCCCCGGCGGCGGCGATGCGTGCCCGCGCGCTACCGGCTCTTGCCGCGCGCGCCCTTCTTCACCGTCTTCGCGCGCGGGGCTTCCTTCTCGGGCTGCGCGCCGCCGCCGGCGAGATCCTCGAGCCATGCGAGCGCATCGACGTACGACAGGAACTGCTGCAGATATTCCGGCGACAGCTCGCGCATCGTCGCGAGCGACCGGTGCACGAGACTGTTCGAATTGAGCGGCCCCGCGTTGCGCGGCACCTGGTCGAGCGACTGGCGGTACTGCTGTTCGGTGCGGACCTTCGACCACATCGTGCGGAAGTAGTCGACCAGCTCGGGATCGAGCCCGCGCCGGTCGGCCTGCGCATCGCGGCCGAGCCGTTCGACGAGCACCGCCAGCGACGGGCCGCGTCCGGCCGCACCATCGTCTGCTTGCGCGATGCCGCTCGCGGCGGCCTTCGCTTCGTCGGCCCGCGCGACGACCGCCGCGAAGCCGTCGATCAGCGCGGCGAGCCGCGCGTCGAGCAGCCCGCGCGCGTTGCCTTCGAGCGCGGCCGCACGCCGCTCGAGCGCGTCGATCCGGAGAAAGCGCACGGGGTCGAGCCGGTCGGCGCCCTGCTCGCGCCATGCGTCGAGTGTCGCGCGAACGTGCGTCGCGTCGTCGGTCACTTCGCGTTCCCTCCGTTCGAGGCCGACTTGCGCGGCACCGGCGCGATCTCCACGCGACGGTTCTTCGCACGGCCTTCATCGTCCGCATTCGAGCTGACCGGCTGTTCCGAGCCGAACGCGGCCGCGAACACCGACGACGCCGGCACGCCGGCGTCGATCATCGCGCGCGTGACCGTCAACGCGCGCTTGGCCGACAGTTCCCAGTTGTCCGCGAACTGGCGGTTGCCGGCATGCACCTGCTGGTCGTCGGCGAAGCCGCTGATCATCAGGATCTCGTCGCGCGTCTTCAGGTAGGCGGCGAGCGGTGCGGCCAGCGTCTTCAGCAGGTCGCGGCCGGCGGGCTGCAACTGGTCGGAGTTCAGCGCGAACAGCACGTTGCCGCTGATGCCGATGCGCCCGTTCACGAGCGTCACGCGGCCGGCCGCGAGCGGCCCGGCGAGCGCCTGCTCGAGCGACTTGCGCTGCTGCGCTTCCTGCTGGCGCGCACGCACGGCTTCCTCGAGCTTCGACGTGAGCTGCAACTGCATGCCGATCACGCCGACGAGGATCAGCACGAACGCGCCGAGCAGCACCGACATCAGGTCGGCGAACGCGGGCCACACCGGCGCGGAGGACGCGCCGCCGTCGATTTCGTCGTGCATGCGTTACGCTCCGACGGACGCCCGCCGGCCGGCGAGCTGCTGCAGGTCTTCGACGATCTGCTTCTGCGACATCATGCTCAGGTCGATTACCTCACGCGCCTGCGCGACGTAGTACTCGAGCTGCTCGTCGCTGCGCGCGAGCGACTTCTCGAGCGCGGCCTCGATGCGTTGCAGATGAGTCAGCAGCTTGTCGTTCGACTCGCCGAACACCTGCACGGCCATCCCGAACGCATCGCCGAGGCTCGCGACCTCGACCGCGCCCGCCGTCACTTGCGCGGCCACCGAGTCGAGCTTGCGCGTTTCGGCGTCGACGGTGTCGTTGAAGCGCGCCCCGACGCGGTCGAGCAGGTCGGCCGACGTGCTGACGAGCGCGTCGATCGCGGTGCGCTGTTCGGTCGACGCGTGATTGACCGCGCCGAGCAGCGTTTCGAGCGTCGCGAGCAGGCGGCTGCGTTCCTCGAGCATCGCGGTGTCGTGCACCAGGCTGTCGGACAGGCGCTGGCGCAGCTCGGCGACGACGTCGGCCGCGGCCTTCGGCGCCTCCGACGCAGCCTGCACGAGGCGCGCGATCTCGTTGATCGTGTCGCTCGCATGCACCTGCGCCTGCGCGGTGATGTCGTTCGCGGTGCGGGCCAGCGTGTCGCAGATGTCCTGCTGGCGCGTCGCGGCCTGTGCGCTCGTGTGCGCCCATTCGTCGCGCAGCGCGGCCGCCATCGCGGCGAGCGAATCGTTCCACGCGGCGAGGCGTTGTTCGTCGCGGGCGGCCAGTTGCGTCTGCAGGCCCGTGTGCGAATCGCGAATCGTCGACAGCAGGTCGTTCGAGCGCTGTTCGAACGTTGCAGCCTGCGTGGTCAGGTCGCGCGTCGTTTGCGCGAGTGCATCACAGATTTCCTGCTGACGGCCTGCGCTGTGCACGCCTGCGCGTTGCCATTCGTCACCGAGCTTCGCGGCCATCGCGGCCAGCGATTCGTTCCACGCGGTGAGGCGTTCCTCGTCGCGTGCGGCCAGTTGCGCCTGCAAACCCGTGTGTGAATCGCGGATCGTCGACAGCAGGTCATTCGAGCGTTGTTCGAAGGTCGAAGCCTGCGCGGTCAGGTCGCGCGTCGTCTGCGCCAGCGCGTCGCAGATTTCCTGCTGACGGCCTGCGCTGTGCACGCCTGCGCGTTGCCATTCGTCGCCGAGCTTCGCGGCCATCGCGGCCAGCGAATCGTTCCACGCGGCGAGACGCTCCTCGTCGCGTGCGGCCAGTTGCGTCTGCAAACCCGTGTGCGAATCGCGAATCGTCGACAGCAGGTCATTCGAGCGCTGTTCGAAGGCCGAAGCCTGCGCGGTCAGGTCGCGCGTCGTTTGCGCGAGTGCGTCGCAGATTTCCTGCTGACGGCCTGCGCTATGCACGCCTGCACGCTGCCATTCGTCACCCAGCTTCGCAGCCATCGCGGCCAGCGATTCGTTCCACGCGGTGAGGCGTGCTTCGTCGCGTGCGGCCAGTTGGGTCTGCAGGCCCGTGTGCGACTCGCGAATCGTCGACAGCAGATCGTTCGAGCGCTGTTCGAAGGCCGAAGCCTGCGCGGTCAGGTCGCGCGTCGTTTGCGCCAGCGCGTCACAGATTTCCTGCTGACGGCCCGCGCTGTGCTCGCCTGCACGTTGCCATTCGTCGCTCAACTTCGCGGCCATCGCGGCCAGCGATTCGTTCCACGCGGTGAGGCGCTGTTCGTCGCGCGCGGCCAGCTCGGTCTGCAGCCCCGCGTGCGACTCGCGCATCGCGGCAAGCGTCGCGCCCGAATGGCGTTCGAACGTCGCGGCGGCCTCGCCCAGCGCGCGCGCATGCTGGCCGGCCAGCGTCTCGCCGACCTGCTCCTGGCGCGCCAGCGCATCGCGCCAGGCATCCGACAGGCGGCCTTCGGTCGATTCGAGGCGCGTCGCGACGCCGTCGAGCAGGTCCGTCGAACGCTGCGCGAAGGTCTCGGTGAACTGGCCGAGCGTCGTCTGCAACTGCTGCGCGACGGCATCGCCCGCACGGCGCTGTTCGTCGAGCGCGCGGCTCCAGACGGCCGTCACGTTGCCGGTGGTCTTCTCGAAACCGTCCGTCAGCCCGTCAAGCTGACGCTGCACGGCGCCCGTCACGGTGTCACGCAGCGCGGCCATCTCCTGCGCGAGCCCCGTCATCGTCGCGGCAACGACCGGCTGCAGCGCGGCACCGGCCACGCGCGCGCTTTCGGCGGCGCTTTCCTTCAGCGCGTCCCCGACATTCGACGCGAGGCCCGCATACGCGCGCTCGGTCCGATCGAAGAACGCTTGCTGGCTTTCGATCTGGCGATCGTGCAGCGCGACGCTGCGCGCCTCGAGCGACGTCATCATCGTCTGCAGGCGGTCGACCAGCGCCGGCATCACGTCGGCCTGGCGCTGCAGCAGCCGGAACGATTCGTCGCGCTGATGCGCGGACGAGTGCACGCGCAACGTCGTCGCGATCTTCGCGTCGAGCTGCTGGGCCGCGTCGATCCGCTCGCGGCGCACGAGCGCGGACAGCAGGCCGAGCATCGCGGACGTCGCGACACCGGCAATCGACGTGCCGAATGCGAAGCCGAGGCCCTTCACCGGCGCGATCAGCGACGCGCGGATCGCGTCGAGATCGGTCGCGCTTTCGAGCGCGGCGCCCGTGCCCTTCAGCGTGACGACCATCCCGAGCAGCGTGCCGAGCATGCCGAGCAGCACGAGCAGGCCGACGAGATAAGGCGTGAGCGACGGGCCCGGCAGCGCGACGCGCGCGCCTTCGACCCGCGCGCGCACGGCACCGCGCAGGCCCGGATGCAACGTGTCGAGCCACGTGTCGAGCTTCGCGGGCGGCTCGGCCAGGCCGGCGACCGCGTGCGACAGCGTGGCGGTGGCCTGCCGGTAGCGCAGCAGTTCCCATGCGCCGGCGACGTAGCACGCGGCGATCAGCAGCGTGACGGCCGACGCCAGCGGGTTCGACGCGACATAGCCGACGCCGATCCAGCCCACAGCGAGCAGACCGGCGACGAAGACAACGAGATCAAGGCGAATTCTGGACATAGCGTGTTGATTAGCAGGTGCGAAGGGCCGCGAGCAGCCCGTCTACCGTTTGAAACCGGACTTCGAGTTCGGCAAGCAGGATGCTTTGCATCTCGTCGCGAAACGTATCGAGCCATGCGCCGGGCACGATCGCCGCGACGGCCGGGCTGTCGACGATCGCCGCGCCGTCATCGGCGGGATCGGCCGTGGCCGCGGATTCCGCTGCGGCTGCGGCTGCCGCCGCGGCTTCGGCATCGGCCAGCGCCTGCCGCTCCGCGTCGCGCAGCCGCCCGAAGCGCGTACCGAGCAGCGCGGGCACGGCCGACAGCAGGCTGCGCTCGCGCGCGCCGAGCACGCGCTCCATGATCGCGTCGAGCGTCGCGAGCCGGGCCATCCCCGACGAGCTGGCGGCGAGCGCGACCCGCAGGCGGCCGCGCAACTGGCCGATCGCCGTTTCCATGTCCTGCTGCAGGGACAGGTAACGCTGGCGGAAGTCCGCGAAATCGGCCGTGTCGGCGGCCGGCGGCGGCGGATCGCCGGGCCGGCGCCGCGCACGCGGCCGGTTGGTGGCCGTGATCGCCTGCGCGAGCTCGTGGCGCACGCGTGCGCAGTCGCGCTCGGCGTCG
>NZ_ASSI01000279.1:0-797 GCF_000466765.1 Burkholderia sp. AU4i
GCTCGGCCACATTCCTGCACACCGCGACGAGCTCGATCGCGCAGGCGCTGCCTGCCACCTGCTCGATGCCGGCCAGCGTCAACGGCCAGTCGTACGCGAAGACGATGCGAACGTTGAATTTCCTCATGCGTGGTTCCCGGTGGTTCATCGGCCGCGCGACGCGCAACGCGCAACGCGCACGGCCGGTTTGGCGTTGATCGGACGTTCAGGCTATTTTTAGCCTGAACGACGATTCTATGAAGCCGCACGCGGACGGGATATCGGACGGTAACGGGATTGGTCGTCAGGGACGTAATACGAGTTTGAATTTGCGCCGGTTCGAGCGGCCGTCCCGGAGCGGCCGGCACCTGGAAACATCGGCCGGATGGCCGGCGTGGCGGGCCACACGGTCCATCCGGCCGGCCAGCAGGTAAAATCGACGCCTTTGCATGCCGCGCCGGGCCGCCGGCGGCGAGCGACGCGCCTGCCGGCCGCGCGCCACCGCCCTGCGCCCGCGCCCGTACTCCGGTGGCCCCGCCCCGCTTTCCTCATGACCGAATCCGACCTGCAATCCGACGACACCTCCATCCACGAAGACGGCCTCTGGCGCGACAACGGCTGGACGGCCCGCATCATCAAGAACGAAGACGACGACGGCTGGGCCGTCGAAATGATCAAGGACGGCGAGTCCGAGCCCGCGCTCGTCGGGCCGTGGACCATGGGCCGCGACAAGAAGAACCCGAAGCCGATGGACGCGAACGCGTTCCGCACGCTCGTGAAGACCGCGACCGAGGTGCTGATGCGCCACGAGCAGCAGC
>NZ_ASSI01000280.1:0-4022 GCF_000466765.1 Burkholderia sp. AU4i
CAGCCGGCGATCCCGCGCCGTGCCGCGGTACCGGGTGCGCGTCGGCGACGCGCGCACGGCACCGCGGCGGCGGCGCATCGGATCAGTAGCGGTAGTGGTTCGGCTTGAACGGGCCGTCCTTCTGCACGCCGATGTACGAAGCCTGCTCGTCGGACAGCACGGACAGGTTCGCGCCGATGCGCGCGAGGTGCAGGCGCGCAACCTTTTCATCGAGGTGCTTCGGCAGCACGTACACCTTGTTCTCGTACTCGTTGCCGCGCACGAACAGCTCGATCTGCGCGAGCGTCTGGTTCGCGAACGAGTTCGACATCACGAACGACGGGTGGCCGGTCGCGCAGCCGAGGTTCACGAGGCGGCCTTCGGCCAGCAGGATCACGCGCTTGCCGTCCGGGAAGATGATGTGGTCGACCTGCGGCTTGATGTTTTCCCACTGGTACTGGCGGGTCGACGCGACGTCGATTTCCGAGTCGAAGTGGCCGATGTTGCAGACGATCGCGTTGTGGCGCATCGCCTTCATGTGATCGTGGTTGATCACGTGGTAGTTGCCGGTGGCCGTCACGAAGATGTCGGCCTTGTCGGCCGCGTATTCCATCGTCACGACGCGGTAGCCTTCCATCGCCGCCTGCAGCGCGCAGATCGGATCGATTTCGGTAACCCACACGGTCGCGCCCAGGCCGCGCAGCGACTGCGCGCAGCCCTTGCCCACGTCGCCGTAGCCCGCGACGACCGCGACCTTGCCCGCGATCATCACGTCGGTCGCGCGCTTGATGCCGTCGACCAGCGATTCACGGCAGCCGTACAGGTTGTCGAACTTCGACTTCGTGACCGAGTCGTTCACGTTGAACGCCGGGAACGGCAGGCGGCCGTCCTTTTCCATCTGGTACAGGCGGTGCACGCCGGTCGTGGTTTCTTCGGTCACGCCCTTGATGTGCGCGAGGCGCGTCGAGTACCAGGCCGGGTCCGCGTCGAGGTGCTTCGCGATCGACTTGTACAGCGCGACTTCTTCCTCGTTGGTCGGCTTCGCGATCACCGAACGGTCTTTCTCGGCCTTCGCGCCGAGGATCAGCAGCAGCGTTGCGTCGCCGCCGTCGTCCAGGATCATGTTCGCGAATTCGCCGTTCGGCCATTCGAAGATGCGGTGCGAGAACTCCCAGTATTCGTCGAGCGATTCGCCCTTGAACGCGAACACCGGCGTGCCGGCTTCGACGATCGCGGCAGCCGCGTGATCCTGCGTCGAGAAGATGTTGCACGATGCCCAGCGGACGTCGGCGCCGAGCGCCTTCAGCGTCTCGATCAGCACACCGGTCTGGATCGTCATGTGCAGCGAACCCGCGATGCGCGCGCCCTTCAGCGGCTGCTGCGCCTTGTATTCGTCGCGGATCTGCACGAGGCCCGGCATTTCGGTCTCGGCGATGTTCAGTTCCTTGCGGCCCCAGCCGGCCAGCGCCATGTCGGCGACGACGAAATCGTTGGAGGCTTTGGAATCGATAATGGCGTTCATCACGCCCTCCTTTCTAAAAAGTTTCTAGATTGGTGACGTGAGCGCCGTTCAGGAAGCGGGGCCGGTGCGACGGTCGCGATACGCGCGCCGCACGGCTGCTTGGTGAAGCTTTCCGAGCCTGGCGGACGCAGAGGTCCGTCGCAACGCTCCTCGGAAAACGGAGGGGATTGTAGCAAATCGGCGCGCGGAATGCGCACACGGATGCAGATGCCAAACGCGCGGCGTCGACGCGCGCGGCCGTCAGGAACGGTAAAGGGTCAGGATTCCGCGCCGACCCACGCCTGTTCGCGCAGCCGCGCGCGCAGGCGCGCGACGGCCTGGCTGTGCAGCTGGCATACGCGCGATTCGCTCACTTCGAGCACCGCGCCGATCTCGCGCAGATTCAGACCCCGTTCGTAGTACAGCGACATCAGCAGCTTCTCGCGCTCCGGCAGCCGCTCGATCGCCTCGACGAGCGCTTCGCGCAGGTGCTCGTCGAGCAGTGCCGACAGCGGGTCGGCGTGGTCGACGCGGTAGCGGTCGAGGAACGGCTCGTCGTCGGCCGCGCGGTCGAAATCCTCGTAGTAGATCAGCTGGCTGCCGTGCAGGTCCTGCAGCATCCCCTGGTACTCGTCGAGCGGCATGTTCAGGTGCTGCGCGATCTCGGTCTCGCTCGCCGAGCGGCCGAGATGCTGCTCGACCTGGTGCACCGCGTGCTCGACCTCGCGCGACGTCTTGCGCAGGCTGCGCGGCAGCCAGTCGTTGCTGCGCAGCTCGTCGAGCATCGCGCCGCGGATGCGCTGCGTCGCGTAGGTCTCGAACTGCGCGCCCTGGTCTTCCTTGTAGCGGCCGGCCGCGTCCATCAGGCCGATCATGCCGGCCTGGATCAAGTCGTCGAGGTCGACGCTCGCCGGCATTTTCGCGACGAGCTGCAGCCCGAGGCGACGCACGAGCGGCGCATATTGCGCGAGCACGTCGGCCTGGGACATCTTTCCTTGAGCGTTGTACATCATGGCTCTCTCCTTCCGGTGGCGCTCATGCGGCGTGTGCCGCGCCCGCCTCATACGACGGCTTGCCGCCCGCGTGCACGGCGCGGCCCGCACCCGAACGCGGGCGCATCGGCCAGTACAGCAGGTCGGCGGCAATCTGCCGGTAGTCGCGCGCGGCGGCCGACGACGGGAACGCGTCGACCGCGGCGCGCGTCAGCTCGCGCGCATGCTCGACGAGCGGATCGGCGCTCACGCAGCCCGCGTCGTCGATCGACACCGTCAGGTAGCGGCTCGCGACGCCCGCGAGGTTGTCGAACGCGACCTTCGCATCCGCGTGGCTGCCGACGTGATTGGTCAGCACGCGGAACTGCGCGAGCGCGTGCGCGAAATGCAGCCGCTTCATGCACGCGTATGCCTCGGTGATCGCCTGCGCGGCGACCCGCGTGACGACCAGCACGTCGTGCGCTTCGCGGGCCAGCGCCGAGAACGAACCGTCGGCGCCGAGCTGCGCGTCGACGAGGACGATGTCGGCCGGCCCGTCGATGAAATCGCTGAGCTGCGCGTCGGTGTAGCCGGCACGCGCGAGCCGCGCGGCGGCGCACAGGCCGAAGCCGGCCGCGACCCGCGTGCGCTCGCCGTCACGCAGCCACGCGCCCGCGAGGGTCGCGCTGGCCGAATGCACGTCGGCGCGCTCGTCGACGACGAGCACGTCCTTGCCGAGCGACGCGAGCGCCGCCGCGAGGTTCACGACGGTGGACGTGCAGCCGACACCCGCCGGCCCGCCCGTCACCGCGACGATGCGCGACGCGCGCCCGGCCAGCAGGCGCCGCAGCCCTTCGGCCTGGTCGATGATTCGTTTATCCAAATCGCACCTCGTGCAGCTCGGCGGTGGAACGTGCGGTCAGTGCGGAAAGCAGCGTCGGCATGTCCTCGTCTTGCGGCACGAAGGGCGAGCCGTCGCGCGGCACACAGAACGCGCTCTTCAGCAGGAATCGGGTCGATGCGACGTACAGGTTCTCCGGCACCTTCTGGCCGGTCGACACGTAGTGGATCGGCAGCTTGTAGCGGATCACCGTGTCGAGCACGCCGCCGAGGTGGGTCGCCTCGTCGAGCTTCGTGAGGATGCAGCCGGCCAGGTCCGGGGATGCCGCCTGCGGATGCTCGCCCGCGCTGCGGTACGCCTGCACGACTTCGTTGAGCGTGTCGCCATGGCTCGTCGCGTTGAGCAGAAGCAGGCGCTGCACCGGCGCGTTCGCGCCGTGCAGCATCGCGATCTGGTCGGATACCGCGCGGTCGCGCTGGCTCATGCCGATCGTGTCGATCAGCACGATGTGCTTGTTGCGCAGCTCGGACAGCGCGAGCGCGAGATCGCCCGCATCCTTCACCGCGTGCACGGGCACGCCGAGGATCTTGCCGAAGATGCGCAGTTGTTCGTGGCCGCCGATCCGGTAGCTGTCGGTGGTCAGCAGCGCGACCTTGCTCGCGCCGAAGCGCATCACGCAGCGCGCGGCCAGCTTCGCGGTGGTGGTCGTCTTGCCGACGCCCGTCGGCCC
>NZ_ASSI01000281.1:0-20853 GCF_000466765.1 Burkholderia sp. AU4i
CGGCAGCGCCGACGCGCTGTTCACGAATTCGGCCGACGCGGCGAGCTTCACCTTGCCGCCGCCCGCGACCCACTTGCCGAAATCGGAGAAGGTCTTCAGGTGCTGCGACTGCGCGACGGGGGCGAGCAACGCGACGCCCCACGTGTTGTTCGCGGGCGCCGGGGCGAGCCACACGAGATGGTTCGCCGCGTAGTCGAGCTTCTTCGCGGCGTCGTAACCCTGGCTCGCGTTCTTCCACAGAGGATCGTCGGCCTTGTTGAAGAAGAAGGCGGCGTTGCCCGTGTATTCGGGGTAGATGTCGATCTCGCCGCTCGTGAGCGCCTTGCGCACGATCGGCGTGGTGCCGAGCGCGATCTTTTCGGTGACGGGGATGCCGTGCGCCTTCAGCACTTGCGAAATCAGGTTGCCGAGCAGGTTGCCTTCGGTGTCGATCTTCGACGACACCACGACGGGTGCGTCGGCGTGCGCGCCGGGTGCGACGAGGGCAGCGGCGAACGCGAGGCCCAGAATCCGGGCGGGCAGGGCGAGCTTCATGAGCCAATCTCCAGGACGGGGGCGTAGGCCGCACGTTACTTGACTGGGCGGGCTTTGGCAAACCGCGTGCGGCGGCGTGTCCACAGCCCGCGTGGGGATAGCCTGCATGAGTCGCGCGGGCTTGTTACACTCGATTTCGTCTCCGCCTGCCGACAATTGCTGACATGAAACCCGAGCTGCTGGTCCTCATCGCATTGCGCGGCGACGCGCACCGCGAGATCGCCGCGTCGTTCGACGTGCGCCATGCCCCGACTGCCGAGGAACGCGAACGCGCGATCGCCGAACACGGCGGCACGATACGCGCGGTGCTGACCAACGGCAGCACGGGGCTCACCGGCGCCGAGATCGACCGGCTTCCGCAACTCACGTTCGTCAGCGCGCTCGGCGCGGGCTACGAGCACATCGACGTCGCCCACGCGAAGGCGCGCGGCGTCACGGTCGTGACCGGCGCCGGCACCAACGACGACTGCGTGGCCGATCACGCGTTCGCGCTGCTGCTCGCGGCGGTGCGCAACGTGGTGCCGCTCGATGCGAAAACCCGCGCCGGCGTGTGGCGCGACGGGCTGCCGATGCCGCCGAACGTGTCGGGCAGGAAGCTCGGCATCGTCGGGCTCGGCAAGATCGGCGAGAAGTGCGCGCGTCGCGCGGCCGGCTTCGACATCGAGATCGGTTATCACAACCGGTCGGAGAAGAACGTTCCTTATCGCTACTTCGACCGCGTCGACGCGCTCGCGCAGTGGGCCGATTTCCTGATCGTCGCGACGCCGGGCGGCGCGGGCACGCGGCACCTGATCGACCGCGCCGTGCTCGATGCGCTCGGGCCGCGCGGTTTTCTCGTCAACGTGTCGCGCGGCAGTGTTGTCGATACCGCTGCTTTGGCAGACGCGTTGCGCGAAGGGCGCATCGCGGGCGCGGGGCTCGACGTGTACGAAGGGGAACCGGAACCGCCGCGCGCGCTGACGGATCTCGACAGCGTCGTGCTGACGCCGCACATGGGCGGCTGGTCGCCGGAGGCGCTCGATCGCTCGGTGCAGCAGTTTCTCGACAACGCGAAGCGGCATTTCGCGGGGCAGCCGGTGTTGACGCCGGTGTGATCGGCGGTTTGCGCTGCCGGTGCGAAACAAGGTCGCGGTCTGAAGGTCGCGGTCGGCGTCGGGGCCGCCCCGCTCGACGCGGCTGCGAAACCGGCATGCCTCCGGGAACCGGGCCGGACTCCCGATCGGGTGAATCAGTTCGCGGGACGCTCGCCCGCCCGGTCCGCCGCTGCCACTTCATCGGTGGACGGTAGTGGCCGAATGGTCACCTCGCCGGAAATGAACCGTTTCCCTTTGAAATCCCGGCCGTGGTAGCGCGTGCTGATTGCGTGAAATTCCGCGTTGCCGGAGGCCAGATGCTCGAGTTCGGTCACATAGGCACGCACATCCGCCCGGTTCCCCAGCGGGCCGGCCAGGACACGATCGCGGGCGGCCATCAGGTTGCGCTCGTTTTCGGCAACCAGCGTCGCCAGCTTGTTCAATGCATCCTGGAGTTTCAGGCCTTCGCGATACATCAGCAGCCAGACGGAATTGACCGAATCGGCGATATGGATTTCCTTTCGGAATGAATACGGGTCGTTGACCAGCGTAATCGAGTCGATGGCGGCCGTTCTCATTTCTGCCAGCGATCGGTCGGCAATCAGGTGATCGGTCATGTCCACGTCGATCGCGTACTCCGTCATGATGGCGGCCCATTCCCCGTAATTGTCGATGCGCCGCATTTCCAGGTAGGCGTCGAACGTTAACTCGTCCATTTTCAGCGCCAAGGGATCCGTCTGTCTGATGATCAACGTGTGAAGCGATTCCTCCAGCCGTTTCCAGACGCGCGGTTTCGACAATAGCTGGTTCTTGATGGGGAGCAGCCCGTCATGCAGCAGTTGTGCGATCGGGGCCGTATCCGGCGGCCGGATGCCTGCGATCGCGTCGAAGTAGTGCTGTCGCAAAGCCGATCGCCGTTGCGTTTGCTCCAGCATGTCCGGGTTGGTGATGGTGTCGTCGATCAGCGTCGTGATGCTCATCATCCGTTCGAGATCGTAGATCCTGTCGTTCAGGGTGTGCGGATAGCACAGGCCCCCGAATGACGGCATGCTTTGTGCCAGATAGTGTTCCACCGCCTTCTGACTGCCGTAATAGGCGAGGATATAAGGACTGTCGGTGAGCGCGATCCGGCGCTCCGTTTCGTCGTGGAGCGGATGCCACATCGGTTTCAGTTGCAGATGGAAGTCCGGATGGAATATTTTCTCCCCGGGCTTCGGCAGGCCCGGCAGGTTGCGGACGAAGTTGGGAATGTCTTTCATGGCAGGTTCTCGTGCAGGACGTTCGGCGGCCGGAAGAAGGACGGATTTCATCGATCGCGCTCGAGCACGAAGCTGTAGATCGAAACCTGATGCTTGACGATGGCGACCGCCAGGCTTTCGCACATGACGCGGAGTTCCTCCAGTGCCCCGACTGCGCCCGTCGGGAAATGCCGCTCGATGTTGTCCTGCACGCTCAACAACCATCGTGTCGCGTCGGTCCTGTCAGGCAGGATCCGCATGTCCTTGACCGAGAAACCGCTTTGCTCGAACACCTGCCGCAGGTACGCCGGCGTCTTGCGATACTTGCACGCCAGCCTGTCGACCATGTCAGGCGTATCGGAGCGATATTCCGAGAGATCGACGTTATATAGGTTGTCCGAAATAATGACGGTCCCGGTCGGGGTCAGCCGCTGCCGGAGTTTTGCCATCACCATTTCGAAGAGATCGTACGGAAAGTGGGAGATCACCCCGCGCATGATCGCGAGGTCGTAGGGTCGCTCGATATCCGGCAGCAAATCGATGTCCCGCGCATTGCACCGGAACAGCTTGATCCTGTCGGACAATCCCCGCGCCGCATTCATCTCGGCACAGTATTCGAGCTGGCGATCGCTGATGTTGATGCCATCCAGACGATGGCAGTCGGGAAATCGCTCGGCCAGATCCCGCAGCACCGTTCCCCATCCACATCCGATATCGAGTATCCGGTTGACCGGCTTGTCATCCGGCATTTCCAGTCCGGCGATCTCGAGTTGCCGTTCGAAATAGCGGAGACCGGATTCGTCGAGGTCGATCGGTCCGGGCGATTGAAAATGGTCATATACGCCGAACTGGAACCAGAGACGATTGCCGATGGCCTTGCTCCAGTTCTGCGGGTCGTCCTGGTAAGCCTGTACGACCCGGGATTCGTAATCGCTCCGCTCCGGGCCCCGAATCGCCACGAACGGCATGCTGCCTCGATGATTCAATGGCAGGGTTGAAGCGGCTGTCGTATCGGTGGACAGATTGCTCATCGCAATTCTCCGAAGTGGGGCGCGACGTCATGCACTGGAATGCCGGGATTCCGGTTCGTGGTGCGGTAGTGATGCCTGCGATAGGCGGTTGCCCGGTCGAGGCGGGCGGGGCTTCGACTGAAACAGGGAATCCTGCGTACCCGATGCAAGAAAATGAAAGCGAGGTCCGCCGAACGAGATGTCCGCAACCGTTGACGGGCATGAGGTGACGTGCGAATCAGGCGAGTCTCGCGCCGACCGCTTCAGCGTGCCCGGATTTTTTTGAAATCTAGTCGATGGGTTTTCGATGTCAAGCGACAGTATTTTGTTTCGTTTTTTGATTTAAAGCGTCGCTTGACTGATGGAACGTGAAATTATTATTCGGGCGCAGCGTTTTAGGGAAACGGGCGAGTTGAATGGACGAGATGTAACGGTGTTGCCCTTGAGTTGATGCGGCGCTGCGTACCGCCCCTGTCCGCCACGCGGTCGTGGCCGCGCGACGGGCAGGGGGCATGCCGCTTTTTTAGAGAGCGGCCAGCGGCACCGTCACCGACGTCCCGGCCGGATCGAGCGTGAGGCCCGTGCCCGGCGTCGGCCGCAGCGTTGCCTCGTTGTCGCTGGACAGGACGACGAGCCCCAGCCGGTGGCCGGCTTCCAGCTTGTAGTCACGCGGCATGAAGGTCAGCTTCAGGTCGTACGGCAAGCCGGGCAGCACGGGTTCCGACAGCCACTCGGAGAGCCGGTTGCGCGGGTCGGTCCACGCGCGCGTGACGATCGTGGCCGTGCCGTCCGGCGCGCGATCGACCAGCAGGGCCGTCACGTTGGCCACCGCCGTGAAGGTCAGCCTGACGCGTGCGGTCGCGGCACCGGACAGGCGTGTCGCGGCCGTGAGCGGCGCGGTTTCGAAACGGCTGCGGTTTTCACCCGTCGCTGTGTTCGCCAGCGTGAGCGCAGGGATGCGCGCATCGTCGGTGAAGCGCGTGAGCGGGCCGCCGGTCGGCTGCCGCAGCAGCGTGCCGGTGCCTGCGCCGTCGCCGCCGGCAAAGTACGTGACCGGCGTGGCGTGGCGTGCGGCCCAGTCCGCTTCCTTCAGCAGCGTGCCGTCCGCCTGCTCGATCACCGCGCGCGGATCGCGTTCGACGCCGTTGTCGTAACCGATCAGGTAACGCGTAAACCAGCGGTTCACCTCCGCGGTCCATGCATCGGCCATCGCCGGCACGCGGGTCGGGTCGGTGTGTTTCAGGCGGTGCAGCCACAGCTGCGTCGGCACGCCCTGGCGCCGCATCGCGAGATACCACGACGTCGACTGGTCGACGCGCACGTTGTCGTCGGTCAACCCTTGCGCAACGAGCGCCGGCGCGACCGCGAAGCCGGTCGGGATGTCGCGCGCGGCCCAGAACGGCGAATAGTCGCCGGTCTTGCGGTCTTCCTGCTGCAACGCTTCGTCGATCAGGTGCGTGCAACGCTCCGGATGCGCGTTCGTCAGCAGCGCCTTGATGTACACGTCGACGTCTTCGCCCTGATAGCCTTCCGGCGCACGCACGAGCCCGCCCGAGCGGTAGTAGCCGTACATGTTCGTCAACCCGGCGACCGGCACGATCGCATCGAGCCCGCGCGTGCGCAGGCTCGCGACCATCTTCGGCAGCGTGCCGTCGTACGACACGCCGTACATGCCGACGTGGCCCGTCGACCAGTTCGCGACGACCGTCTTGCCGTTCGCGTCCTTCGCGGTCGCGTCGCGGCCGAGCCAGCGGATCACCGATGCCATCGCGACCGATTCGTCGCGCGTGAGGATCGTCGGGCAACCGTCCGAGCCGGCGGTGCCGAGCGAATCCGCGTAGACGATCGTGAAGCCGCGCGGAATGAAGTAGCCCTCGATCCACGAGCGCCCGGCGGCGGCGGCTTCCACCTGCTGCAGCATCCGCACCTGCGGCGCGGCGGCCATGATGCGCGCGGACGTCGACGCGGCCGCGGCCGCCGGCGCATTGGCGGCGGGGTGCGGCGTGCCGTCGAGTTCGACGTCGACGTTGTGGTCGGGGCTGTCGGCGAGGCCCGCGTAGTACGGGCTCGCGAGCACGATGACGGGCGTGCGTGCGCCGTTCGCGGTTTCGGTCGGGCGCACGATGCGCACGTGGATGCGGTCGCGCGTGCCGTCGCCGTCGGAATCGACCGACGTGTCGACCCACGCGTTCTCCTCGATCGTGCCGCCCGACAGCGACGGCTGCACCTGGCCGTTCGCGATCACGGGGCGGTAGCGGCCGCCGCTGGCCGGATTGGCGTACGGGACGCCGGACGGCGAGAAGCGTGATGCGAGCGACTGCTTGTCGGCCGCCGATGCGGCGGCCCCCTCCTGTTGGCCCTGCGCGAGCGCCGAGACGCCCGCCACGCTGCCGCCGTCGTCGCCGCCGCACGCGGCGAGCGTCGTGGCCGCCACGAGCGCGGGAAGCCACGCGCGACGCAATCCGGTTCGATGAATGTCCATTGTCGACCTCTTGTTGTGATTGTCCGGAACCGGCCGGCCCGCGATATGCCCCCCGCGGCCCGGCCGGGTGCTGCATCGGATGAAGCGGAACTGCACCTTCGAAAGCGCCGGGCGCGATGCCCGGGTGTCACGGCCGGCGTCGACACGCGTCACGCGTCGCGCAACCCGGCGGGTGTCGGGGCGACTGCATTGCCCCGACCGGAAAGCGTCAGCACGGCAGCCGTTTCATGACGCGCGGTCGGCCCGCTGCCGGCGGTGCGAAATGAATGGAGGAGTGCGAATCAAATGTGGGCATGCCCGATCTTCCTTCAGGTTTCGGATGAAACGGAACGGCACGATGCAATGAGGCGGGGATGGTGCGAACGGCGGTGCTGCAACGGCAGGAAAGCGCGACGCGAGTCGGCGAGGCGAGCCGGATTGCTTTCCGGAAGCTTGCGCAAACTTATCTCAGTGAAATCTCGGTGTCAAACTTTTTTAGCTCAAGTCAAACAAAGTATTGGCACGTGCTTCGCGATCGATGTGCGATCGGTCTAAATTTCCTCGAAATTTGTCCGTAAACGGTAAAAAACGGATTGAAAGGAGAGAGAGGGCATGACGATTTCAGTCACGGCAGCGAGCGGCCTGACGCTCGCGCAGATGGTGCAGGAAGCCGCGCTCGACGGGCGTCGACAGGCGGACACGTCGGCCGGGAAACCGCAGGACACGCCGCTTGAGATCCGGGCGCTGGACCCGGTCGCGATGCAGGCGGCGCGCACGAAGCAGATGACGATCCTGGGCGACCTGTCGACGAAGCTGCGCGACGTCACCAGCCAGCTCGCGACGAGCCTGCAGGAGATCATCGCGAAGCGCCCGGACCTGGCCGACGCGAAGTTCGACTTCATGACCGACAACGGCCGGATCAAGGTCGTGTCGAAGACGATGACGGAGAGCGATCGCGCGTGGGTGGAGTCGACGCTGAACGCGAACGCGGGCCTCGTGCTCGCGACGCGCGAGTTTCACCAGCAGGCCGTCGACTTCGCCGAGCAGGGCGCCGCCGCGGTGGGCGACACGTTCTCCGACGACGATCGCAAGGTGGCCAGCCAGCGCGCCGACGCGGACTTCCTCTTCATGAAGGAGATGAACGCGTCCGTCGCGCGCAACCGGAAATTCGAAGAGGTCGGCGGGCATTTCACCACGCAGGACGGCACGCGGCTGAACTTCGACGAGTCGGCCGGCAGCGCACGCGGCACGCTCGCGCTGCTGGATACCGATCGTCAGTTGTCGTCGGGCGCGGCGATCTTCGTCAGCGACGTGTCGGGGCAGAAGACGTATGGCAGGCGCGCGGGCCTGATCGACGTCGGCTTCGGGAACGCGTTCGAGGACATCCTGAACGGCACCCATAGCCTCGGTTTTCACGAGACGGCATGACGGCGCGCCATGCCGAAGCGCCGCGCGCCTATTCGTCGCGCAGCGCTTCGGCCGGCCGTACCCGCGCGGCGCGCCAGCTCGGGTAGAGCGTCGCGACGCACGACATCAGGAACGCGGCCGCGGCGATCTCGATCACGTCGGCCACCGCGAGCTTCGACGGCAGCGAACTGAGAAAGTACACGGACGGCGTCAGGAAGTGGATGCCGAGCAACCGCTCGACCGCCGGCAGAACCCACGGGATGCTCACCGCGATCGCGCAGCCGAGCGCGACGCCCGCCAGCGTGCCGGTGAGGCCGATCGTCATCCCCTGGATCGCGAAGATCTTCATGATCGACCCGGGCGGCGCCCCGAGCGTGCGCAGGATCGCGATGTCGCCCTGCTTCTGCGTGACGGTCATCACGAGCGACGACACGAGGTTGAACGCGGCGACCGCGACGATCAGCATCAGGATCAGCGACAGCATGCGCTTTTGCAGCCGCTCGGCCTCGAACCACGTGCGGTTCTGCCGCGTCCAGTCGCGGATGTAGAGATCGCCCGACAGCGAGCGCGACAGTTCCAGCGCGACGTCCGGCGCGCGCTGCAGATCGTCGAGGCGCAGCCGGATGCCGGTCGGCGCGCGCACGTTGAACAGCGTCTGCGCGTCGCGGATATGGATGTATGCGAGCGCGCTGTCGTACTGGTAGTGGCCCGACTCGAACGTGCCGACCACGTTGAACTGCCGGAACTGCGGCAGCGCGTCGCCGATGCGCGCGGTGTTGCCGGGCGCGAAGAACGTGATGCGGTCGCCGATCTTCACGTGCAGCGCGTCGGCCAGCGCCGAGCCGAGCACGATGCCCATCCCGCCCGGCACGAGCGCGTCGAGCCGTCCCGTCTTCGGCTTGCGCGCGATCTCGGACACGCGCGGCTCGAGCACGGGGTCGATGCCGCGCAGCGCGACGCCCGTCACGCTGCCCGCGTTCGTCAGCAGCGCCTGCGCGTCGACGTAGGGCGCGACGGCGCGCACTGCCGGATTCCGCAGCGATTCGTGCGCGGTGAGCCGCCAGTCGGGCATCGCGCCGGTGGGCGAGAAGATTTCCACGTGCGCGAGCACCGACAGCATCCGGTCGCGCACTTCGGTCCGGAAACCGTTCATCACCGACAGCACGACGATCAGGGCGGCGACGCCGAGCGCGATGCCTGCCATCGCCGCGCCGGCAATGAACGACACGAAGCCGTCGCCGGCCGAGCGCCGGCCGCCGCGCGCGTAGCGCAGCCCGATCTGCCATTCGAACGGGAGTTTCAAGCGGGTTCCTTTCATTTCGATTCGATTCGTGCCGAGCCGCGCATTCTAGCGAACGCGGCGCGGGTGCGCGCAGCGGTTGGAGCGGCGCGCTGAAATCCCGCCCGACCGGCCGGTCGACGGCCGGCGTTGCGCGCCGGCACACCGATATTTCCATCGTTTCGGGTCTGATCGATAATGGCGGCCAGCATCCGGTCGAACACCACATTCCAAGCATTCCGGCGCAACCAGGGCCGCGCCGTCACAGACCAATAAATCTCGGGGAACGCCGCCGAAGCCGGCCGCACGTCCTTGAACAAGGAAATAACAACATGGATTTGCTGCGCTTCCTGCTGCTCCTGCCGATTCGCGCGGCGGGCTTCGTCTGGTGGCTGCTCGGCTGCGCGCTGCGGCCGCTGGTCGGCGACGTGTCGTGGACGGCGCCCGCGTGGACGGGCATCACCGCCGCGGCCGTGCGCCGCCGCCCGTGGCATGCCGGCGGCATCGTGCTGCTCGCGGCCGCGCTCGGCTACGGCGGTTACTGGTTCAAGCATCGGCCGAAGCCGCCGGAGCCCGAGACCGTCACTTTCACCGTGAAGGCGCCGCCGATCACCACCTATGAGGTGGACGACAGCGACAAGCCGAAGATCACCGTGCATCCGCTCGACGTCGTGTTCGCGCAATCTGCCGCGCCGATCGAGCAGGTCGGCAAGCCGGCCGGAGACGGCATCGAGATGACGCCCGCGCTCAAGGGCGCGTGGGCGTGGGTCGACGACAAGACGCTGCGCTTCACGCCGGCGGCCGACTGGCCGGTCGGCGCGCACGTCGAGGTGCGTTTCGCGGTGCACCGGGTGTTCGCGCCGCAGGTGACGATGCACGACGACCGCTTCGCGTTCGATGTGCCCGCGTTTGCCGCCACGTTCGGCAACAACGAGTTCTACCGGAATCCCGACAATCCGGCGGAGAAGCAGGCGCTGCTGCAGCTGCGCTTCAACTATCCGGTCGATCCGGCCGAATTCGAGAAGCGCATCGGCCTCGTGCTGGTCGGCCGCGACGGCAAGAATGCGACGCCGCTGCGCTACACGGTCAACTACGACAAGATGAAGACGAGCGCGTGGGTGTATTCGCAGCCGCTCGAGATTCCGCGCGATCCGCTGGTCGCACGGCTCGACGTCGACAAGGGCGTGAAAAGCGCGCGCGGCGGCAACGGCACGCCCGACGTGCTGCATGCGTCGGTCGACGTGCCGGGGCTGTACAGCCTGTCGATCGACAACATCGCGCCGACGCTCGTCGACAACGAGCGCTACGAGCCCGAGCAGGTGCTCGTCGCGGAAGCGTCCGACGGCGTGCGCAGCGCCGATCTCGCCGCGCGCGCGAAGGCGTGGGTGCTGCCGAAGCGCAAGCCGGGCGTCGATCAGTCGGACGACGATCCGCCGTACGAATGGAACGTGGCCGACATCAGCGAGGCGGTGCTGAAGCAGTCGAAGCCGCTGCCGCTCGAGGCGGTGCCCACCGAGAACGACTTCGCGACGCTGCAGAGCTTCAAGTACCACGCGACGCCGGGCGAGCGCGTCGTCGTGCGGTTCGAGGGCGACTTGAAGTCGGCCGGCGGCTACCTGCTCGGCAAGCCCGTGACGACCGCGTTCACGGTGCCCGACTATCCGAAGCTGCTGCGCTTCATGGCCGACGGCTCGCTGCTGTCGATGAGCGGCAGCAAGCGGTTGTCGGTCGTGTCGCGCAACCTGCCGGGGATGAAGGTCGAGATCGGCCGCGTGCTGCCCGACCAGCTCCAGCATCTCGTGAGCTTCAACAACGGCACGTACGCGCGGCCCGAGCTGTCGTATTCGTTCAGCGAGGATCACATCGTCGAGCGCTTCGTGCAGACGCGCGCATTCCCGGCCGGCGACCCTGGCAAGGCGCATTACGAAGGCATCGATCTCGGCCAGTACCTGAAGGGCGGCAAGCGCGGCGTGTTCCTGCTGCACCTGACGAAGTACGATCCGGCCGCCGAGAAAAAGAAAGCCGACGATGCGAAGGATGGCGATGCATCGTCCGGCGACGGCAGCCAGGATCAGTCCGACAACGCCGATTCGGGCGACAGCAGCGGCAACGGCGACGACAGCGACAGCGCGCTAGGCGATACGCGCCTGATCGTCGTGACCGATCTCGGGATGCTGGTCAAGAAGGCGCTCGACGGCAGCCAGGACGTGTTCGTCCAGTCGATCCGCACGGGCAAGCCGGTTGCGGGCGCAACGGTATCGGTGCTCGCGGTGAACGGCCAGGCGCTGTTCACGCAGACGACCGCCACCGACGGCATCGTGCATTTCCCGGCGTTCAAGGGGCTCGACCGCGAGAAACGTCCGCAGCTGTACGTCGTGAAGAAGGACACCGACCTGTCGTTCCTGCCGGTGGCCGGCCGCGATCGCCAGCTCGACTTCTCGCGTTTCGACGTCGACGGCGAGCGCAATGCGACGGGCCAGGGGCAACTGTCCGCGTACCTGTTCTCGGATCGCGGCCTGTACCGGCCCGGCGATCCGTTCCACATCGGCCTGATCGTGCGTGCCGCGAGCTGGGCGCGCAGCCCGGCCGGCGTGCCGCTGCAGGCGGAGATCGTCGACCCGCGCGGGATCACGGTCGAGCGCAAGCCGGTGACGGTCGATGCGTCGGGCTTCACCGAGCTCGGCTATACGACGGCCGAAACGGCGCCGACCGGCACGTGGACGGTCAACCTGTACATCGTCAAGGACGGCCAGCCCGGCGCGGAGCCGATCGGCAGCACGACGGTGCAGGTGAAGGAGTTCCTGCCGGACCGGATGAAGGTCGACGCGAAGCTGTCGCAGCAGGTCGTCGAAGGGTGGGTGAAGCCGAAGGGGCTGAAGGGCGTCGTCGACGCGCAGAACCTGTTCGGCACGCCGGCGGAGAAGCGTCGCGTCGCGGCGACGCTGACGCTGCGCCCGGTGTGGCCGTCGTTCCGCAGCTGGCAGGGTTATCACTTCTTCGACGCGCGCCGCGCGAAGGAGGGCTACACGACGACGCTGCAGGACGGCACGACCGACGAGCACGGCCATGCCGAATTCGACCTCGATCTCGACAAGTACGCAGACTCGACCTACCAGCTCTACTTCCAGGCGAAGGCCTATGAGGCGGAGGGCGGGCGCAACGTCGCCGCGAACGCGCAGACGCTCGTGTCGAACAACGACTGGCTCGTCGGCTACAAGTCCGTCGACGATCTCGGCTACGTGAAGCGCGGCAGCCCGCGCACGGTGCGGCTCGTCGCGATCGATCCGAACGCGAAGGCGATCGACGTGAAGGGCCTGCGCGCGCAGCTGGTCGAGGAGCGCTACGTGTCGGTGCTGACCAAGCAGGATTCCGGCGCATACAAATACGATTCGCGGCTGAAGGAGGTGCCCGTCGACGAGAAGCCGCTGACGATTCCGGCCGCCGGGCTCGACTTCACGCTGCGCACCGACAAGCCGGGCAGCTATGCGCTCGTGATCCGCAACGCGGACGGCGCCGCGGTGAACCGCATCGAGTATTCGGTCACGGGCGACGCGAACGTCACGCGTTCGCTCGACCGCAACGCGGAGCTGCAGGTGAGCCTCGCGAAGCACGACTACAAGCCGGGCGAGCAGGTCGAGATCGCGATCCGCGCGCCTTACGCGGGCAGCGGCCTGATCACGATCGAGCGCGACAAGGTGTATGCGCATGCATGGTTCCATGCGGACACGACGAGCTCGATCCAGCACATCACGGTGCCGGCCGGTTTCGAGGGCAACGGTTACATCAACGTGCAGTACATCCGCGATCCGTCGTCCGACGAAATCTTCATGAGCCCGCTGAGCTACGGCGTCGTGCCGTTCTCGGTGAACCTCGATGCGCGCCGCAACGCGCTGTCGGTCGATGCGCCGGCGCTCGTGAAACCCGGCGACACGGTGAATTTCACCGTGCATTCGGCGAAGCCCGCGAAGGTCGTCGTGTTCGCGGTCGACGAGGGCATCCTGCAGGTCGCGCGCTACAAGCTCGGCGATCCGCTGAAGTTCTTCTTCCGCAAGCGGATGCTCGAAGTCGGCACGTCGCAGATCCTCGACCTGATCCTGCCGGACTTCGAGAAGCTGATGGCGATGGCCGCGCCGGGCGGCGACGCCGACGACGCGATCGGCCGTCAGTTGAACCCGTTCAAGCGCAAGCGCGACAAGCCGGTCGTCTACTGGTCGGGGATCGTCGACGTGAACGGCGACACGCGCCTGAGCTACACCGTGCCCGACTACTTCAACGGCAAGCTGCGCGTGATGGCCGTGTCGGTGTCGCCGGACCTGGTCGGCACGTTCGAGGGCGCGACGACGGTGCGCGGCGACTTCGTGCTGTCGCCGAACGTGCCGACGACGCTCGCGCCGGGTGACGAGGCCGACGTCAGCGTCGGTGTCTCGAACAACCTGACGGGCGCCGGCAACCAGCCGGTGCCGGTCGCGGTCACGCTGAAGACGGGGCCGCAGTTGCAGGTGATCGGGCCGGCCACGCAGAACGTCGCGCTCGCGCCGCAGCACGAGGGCGTCGCGATGTTCCGCGTGAAGGCGACCGATACGCTCGGCTCGGGCGCGCTGTCGTTCGGTGCGCGCTACGGCGCGAAGGGCGCGCAGCAACGCGTCGACGTGTCGGTGCGGCCGGCCGCCGCGTTCCGCACGCAGCTCGACATCGCGCGGCTCGACCCGGGCAAGAAGGCGAGCGTGCCGAACCTGCGGTCGATGTACGACGCGTATGCATCGCGCGACGCGAGCATCTCGACCGCGCCGCTCGTGCTGTCCGAAGGGGTGGCGTCGTATCTCGTCAACTTCGAGCACTACTGCAGCGAGCAGATGGTGAGCGCGGCCGTGCCGCGCGTGTTCGCGGCGAAGTGGCTGTCGGTGCGCGCGCTGACGAGCGCGATGCATGCGACCGACGCCGGCGCCGACACGTCGAACGCGGCGGCGATCGCGCAGTTCCTCGGCGTGCTGCGCGGCCGGCAGAACGCGCAGGGCGGGTTCGGCCTGTGGAGCGCGACGCCCGACGCCGATCCGTTCGTGTCCGCGTACGCGATGCACGTGTTGCTCGACGCGCGCGAGCGCGGCATCGCCGTGCCGAAGGACATGCTCGACGCGGGCAACCAGTATCTGCAGAAGCTCGCGGCGAACGATTCGCTCGGCTCGCTCGACCTGCTGCGCCAGCGCGCTTACGCGGTGTACTTGCTGACGCGCCAGGGCAACGTGACGACCAACAGCCTCGCGGCCGTGCAGAAGCGGCTGCAGGACGCGTATCCGAACGACTGGAAGAACGACCTCGCGGCCGCCTGGCTTGCCGCGTCGTACCAGCTGCTGAAGCAGGACAAGGAGGCCGCGGCGCTGATCGCGGGCCCGCAGGCGCTGCTCGAGCGCAAGCGCGCGTCCGACGGCGGTTACGTGACCGGCTACTACCTCGATCCGCTGACGCGCGACGCGAGCGTGCTGTACCTGATCGCGAAGCACTTCCCGGAGCGCGTGCGCAAGCTGTCGCCGCGCGCGATGGACAACTTCGCCGCGCCGCTCGTCGACAACCGCTACAACACGCTGTCGTCGGCGATGACGATCCTCGCGCTCGATGCGTATGCGGCGTCGAGCGCGGGGCAGCTCGACCAGCTCGCGATCGACGAGGTGCGCGCGGGCGCCGCGCCGAAGGACGTGTCGTCGATCCAGGCGAACCTCGTGCGCTCGGGTACGTGGGCGGCCGGTGCGTCGCGTGTCGACTTCGTGAACGGCAGCACGCTGCCCGCGTGGTGGATCGCGAGCCAGTCGGGCTACGACCGCGGCACGTCGACGAAGGCGATCAGGAACGGCCTGGAGATCGTGCGCGACTACACCGACACGGACGGCAAGCCGCTCGGGAAGATCACGCTCGGCCAGGAGATCGACGTGCACCTGAAGATCCGCGCGACGGGCCAGGCGAACGTCGGCAACATCGCGATCGTCGACCTGCTGCCCGGCGGCTTCGATCCGGTGATCGCGCCGCCGCCCGTCGCCGACACGCAGGACGCCGACAGCGACGGCGGCGCGTCGGCGCCGGCGGCCGATGCGCCGTGGCGTTCGCCGATCGGCGTCAAGGGCTCCACGTGGCAGCCGCAGTTCGCGGACGTGCGCGAGGACCGCGTGGTGATCTACGGCACCGCGACGACGGACGTGCGCGAGTTCGTCTACCGGATCAAGGCGAGCAACGCGGGCCGCTTCGTCGCGCCGCCGGCTTACGGTGAGTCGATGTACGACCGCCGCGTGCAGGCACAGGCACCCGGCGGCATGGCGTTGACCGTGGAGCGCGTGCGATGACGACGCGGCTGCAACGGCCGTGCCGGGTGCGCGGGGCGCCCGCGCGTGGCTGACGCCCCGGTGCTGCGGCGCGCGCTGCGCGGCGCCGGCCGCTGGCTGCATCGCTGGCAGAACTGGATCGCCGGCGCGCTGCTCGTATTCGGTGCGCTGGCCGGGTGCCGGCTGTGGCCGCATCCGCCGCTGCGCGACTGGAAGCCGTCGTCGGTCGCGGTGGTCGATGCACAGGGCCGCTTGTTGCGGCTCACGCTCGCGAAGGACGACCGCTACCGCCTGTGGGTGCCGCTCGACCGGATGTCGCCGCAGCTCGTCGAGGCCGTGATGCTGCACGAGGACCGCTGGTTCCGCTGGCATCCCGGCTTCAACCCGTACGGCCTCGCACGCGGTGCGTGGATCACGTATGTGCGCGGCGGCAATCCGCAGGGCGGCTCGACGCTGACGATGCAGCTCGCGCGCTCGCTGTGGCGGCTGAACACGCGCACGCCGGCGGGCAAGCTCGAGCAGGTTGCGCGCGCGGTGCAGCTCGAACTCTTCTATTCGAAACGGCAGATCCTCGAAGCCTATCTGAACGATGCGCCGTACGGCCGCAACGTCGAAGGCGCGGGCACCGCGAGCGTCGTGTATTTCGACCGGATGCCCGATGCGCTGACGCTGCCCGAGGCGCTCGCGCTCGCGGTGATTCCGCAGGACCCGGCGCGGCGCGTGCGCGGCGGGCAGGACGAGATCAACCGTGCGCTGGCCGCGTCGCGCAACCGGCTGTATGCGCGCTGGCTGACGAAGCATCCGGGCGATGCGTCGCTCAAGCCGCTGTTCGCGTTGCCGCTTGCGATGCGGCCCTTGTCGGCGCTGCCTTTCGATGCGCCGCACGCGGTCGACCAGGCGCTCGCCGCACGCAGCGCGTGGCGCACGGCCTCGGGCGGTGCACCGGACGACAGCGACGGCGGCGCGCGGCTCGTGACGACGCTCGATCTCGACCTGCAGCGCACGCTCGAACGGCAGATCGCGCGTTATGTCGCGCGCAACGACACGCGCGGCGTGCGCAATGCGGCGGCCATCCTCGTCGATACGCGCGACATGGGCGTGAAGGCGCTGGTCGGTTCCGCGAACTTCTTCGACCGCACGATCGACGGGCAGGTGAACGGCACGCTCGCGCGGCGCTCGCCGGGCTCGACGCTCAAGCCGTTCATCTATGCGCTCGGTTTCGACCAGGGCGTGCTGCATCCGCAAACGGTGCTGCGCGACGTGCCGACCGCGTTCGGCCCGTATGCGCCGGAGAATTTCGACGGGCATTTCCTCGGGCCGATCACCGCGACCGACGCGCTGAACCGCAGCCGCAACGTGCCGGCCGTGTGGGTCGCGTCGCAGCTCAAGTCGCCCGACCTGTACCGGTTCCTGCAGGAAGCCGGCGTGCGCCGGCTCGCGAGCGCGCAGCACTACGGGCTCGCGCTCGTGCTCGGCGGCGGCGAAGTGACGATGCAGGATCTCGCGGGCCTCTACGCGATGCTCGCGAATCGCGGCGAATTCCGGCCGCTGCGGCTGCGCGCGGACGAACCGGCGCTGCCCGGCCGGCGCTTGTTGAGCGCGGAGGCGAGCTACATGACGATGGACATACTGCGCCAGCATCTGCGCCCCGACGAAACGAGCGGCGCGCAGCCGTCGAGCGTGCCCGTCTACTGGAAGACCGGCACGTCATGGTCGTTCCGCGATGCGTGGACGGCCGGCGTGTTCGGCCCGTACGTGCTGGTCGTGTGGGTCGGCAATTTCGACAACTCGACCAATACGGCGTTCGTCGGCGTCGACGCGGCCGCACCGTTGTTCTTCCAGGTCGTCGACGCATTGAATGCCGAGCGCACGCTCGTCGAGCCGCCGCGCGCGGTGCCGCCGCGCCTGAAGCGCGTGCGGATCTGCCTCGCGAGCGGCGACCTGCCGAACGAGTGGTGCCCGCAGCAGGGCTGGACGTGGTTCATTCCGGGCACGTCGCCGATCCGTGTGAGCACCGTGCACCGGCCGGTCGTGATCGACGACGCGACGGGGAAGGCCGCGTGCCCGCCTTACGACGGCAAGCGCACGCATACGGAGATCTTCGAGTTCTGGCCGTCGGATCTGCAGCAGGTGTTCGTGCAGGCCGGCATTGCGCGCCGGCGGCCGCCGCAGAACGCGGAGTGCCGCGACGCGGGGCAGGTCGACGGCGATCCGCCGCGCATCACGTCGCCGCTGCGCGGCAGTACGTATGCGATGCGCGTGAAGAGCACGGAGGAGACGCGCATCGCGTTCAACGCGACGGCCGATGCGAGCGCGCATGCGCTGTACTGGTTCGTCAACGATGCGTTCGTCGGGCGCAGCGTGCCGGGCGATGCGCTGTTCTGGCAGCCGCGGACGGCCGGCAGCTATACGGTGCGCGTGGTCGACGATCACGGCCGCGGCGATCAGCGGCCGCTGGCGGTGGGGCTCGAACAGTGATGGACGACGGCCTGCCGGTGCAGGCCCGGCCTCAGACGCTGTAGCCGATCCGCAGCACGCCCCATTGCCGTCCGCCGACGACGATGGGTGCGGAAACGTCCTTCATCAGCGCGAAGTTGCCGTTGCCCATGTCGCGCCGATAGGTCTGCAGCAGGAACGGCTTGGTATGCGACACGGAGGTGCGCGCCGTGCGATCCGTGTAGATCCGGCGATTCCGGCAGTTCGCGGCGTTCCACGCGGCGTCCGCGCACTGGGGCAGCGAGAATTTCCGGTTGTGGGTCGGCAGGTAGCACTGCCGGTCGAAGCTCGCGCAATAGACGATGCGCGCGTCGATCCCGAGCACCGGCTCCTGGATGGCCGGCAGCACGCGATCGGTGAAGTCGGTGAAGCGCGTCATGAACTGCTGCGGATCGGTGCCGGGAATCGGCACGTAGTTTGCGTCGAAGAGCGCGTCGAGTGCGATTTCGCCGCGCCCGACCGCTTCCTCGAAGCACTTGCTGATCGCGGCGGCCGTGTGCCGCGCGGTGTCGATCAGGCGCGTGTCGGGCGATTCGATGCCGGTCGCGGCCGTGAGTTCGATGAGCGTCTCGGAGACGGAGAGCAGGTTGCCGAGCCGGTCCTTGGCCTGCGAGAAGTTGTCGCTCGAATCCTCGACGCCGGATGCCATCTCGCCGACCTGTTCGTCGAGCCGGTGGCATTGCGTCTCGATGTCGTCCGTCAGCGACGCGATCTGCTCGGCCTCGCCGGCGAGCTCGGTGATCGCGTGCCCGGTCGCGTGCACGACCTCGCCGATCGTACGCGTGCCCTCGCGCACGCGATGCGCGCGGGCGGCGTTGTCGGTTCCTTCCGCGATCAGGTGTTCGGTCTGCTCGGCGAGGCGCGCGAGGGTCGTCTCGATCTGGGCCGTCGCCTGTCCGGTCTTCGCGGACAGGTTCTTGACCTCGGCGGCGACGACGGCGAAGCTGCGGCCCGAATCGCCGGCACGCGCGGCCTCGATCGCGGCGTTCAGCGCGAGCAGGTGAGTCTGTCGCGCGATCACGGAGATCTCCTCGGACACGGCCCGTACATGATCGAGCGCGTCGCGCAGCGCACCCATCTGGTTGCCGATCGACGTGACGCCTTCGACGAGGCCGTGGATGTCGGCGAGCGACGCCTCGATCGTCTGTTGCGACTGGCGAACCGCGTTTGACGCATTCGCGCTCACGGCGCACACCTGCTGCGCGGCCTCGGCAATCCGGTGGTTGCCGCGCAACGTGACGGCAGCCGATTCGCGCAGCGTGTGGCAGACCTCCGCCTGTCGGGCGACGCGGGCCGCGACTTCCTCGACGTGACCCGACACGTCGCAGATCTCGATGCCGAGCTTGCCGGCCTGCTCGGCGATGTCGCCGACGAGCGCGCGCGACGAACGGTGGCCGCGGCCGATTCCGAAGAAGTTCACGTTGCTGGGTCTCCTTGAAGGCACGCGTGCCTGGTCATCGGCGGATGCTGGGCGTGCGTTCCTGTCTTGACGGCAGCGAGGGCACGGACTTGAGGTCGGGTAAACATCGAGACCGGGATCGCGATGGCGGATCGTCGGGCCGGTGCGGCGCGTTGCCCGCCATTCACGACTTTTGCTGCTTTTGCGGCGTTTTCGGCGGCCGTGTTCCGGCGCCGGGCCGGACGGGCGCACGCGGGCTGCCCGGCCGGCCCGGCGCGTCGCGCCGCGTCAGAACACGTGGTGGATGCCGGCGTTGACGCCGACCGTCGTGCCCGGCAACCCGAACAGCGCGCCGCCCGTGATGCCGAGGCCCGTATTCATCGCGCCATGGTTGTTGACGACACCGACCTGCGCGTACAGGCCCGTTCGTTTCGACAGGCTGTAGTCGGCACCGAGCGCGGCGAGCAGCGAATGATTGTGCGAATCGTTGCGATCGATCGTGTACCACGCGCCGGTGTTCAGGTCGAGGGCCGGCGTGACGCGATAGTCGAGGCCGGCGCTGTACACGTTGTTGCTGAACGAACCGGCAACCTTGTAGCTCGTGAACGACGCCTTGCCGGTCACGGGCCCGAACGTGTAGGCGGTGCCGATCGTGCGGCCGACGAACGCGACCGTGCTCGATACCGGCGTCGGCGACGTGCCGCCGTTGCCGTCGTAGAGCGCCGCGTTGAGCATGAAGCCGCCATTCGCATACGTGAGACTGCCGGAATACTGGCGTCCCGCCTGGAAGTCCCCGGCTTTTCCGCCGAAGCCGAACATCGCGCTGCCCGTGAGCCCGGCGATCGTCGGGCTCGTGTACGAAATCGCATTCGGGTTGAAGAGGCCGGTGACGAGCACGTTGTCGACGTACGGGATCAGCGCGGCGCCGAAGTGCGAAACGTTGCGCGGGTCCGATCCGAGCACCGCGAGCACGAACGGCGAGAACTGCAGGCCGATCTTCGTTTCGCCGAACCCGCCGTCGATCCCGACCCACGCCTGGCGGCCGAAGAAGTTGCCGTTCGAATGGCCGAACGCCCCGTCGGTGATGTTGAAGCCGCTCTCGAGCTTGAATTTCGCGTGCAGCCCGCCGCCGAGATCCTCGGTACCCGTCAAGCCGAAGTTGGTCGGCGTCATGCCGGTGTCGGTCAGCGCGAACTGGCGGCCCGCATTGCCGCCGGTCGTCGCGTCGAGCGACCGGCTCGTGTAAAGCAACGCGGCATCGAGGTCGCCGTACAGCGTGACGCTGCTCTGCGCGAAAACGCTCGTGCTCGCCGCCGCGCCGAGCAGCGCCGCGCAAATCGTCCGTGTCGTGATCTTCATCGTCTGTCTCCGTTTTGTTGAATTTAGTAATACGTATAGCTAATTAATATTGCGGCGGCGGAATCGACGCGTGCCGCCTGCATGCCGGGCCGTCGGGGAACGCACGGCGGTGCTTCGCGAGGGCCGGAATGCGACTGCATCCCGGCACCGCGACGAAGCGAAACGCTCCGCCCGGGCGGGCGGTGTTACAGCGAACGGTTCAACTGCTCGAGGATGGCCGGGTTCTCGAGCGTGGACGTGTCCTGCGTGATCGCTTCGCCCTTGGCGAGCGAACGCAGCAGGCGCCGCA
>NZ_ASSI01000282.1:0-952 GCF_000466765.1 Burkholderia sp. AU4i
CCATTCGCCGCGCGCGACGCCGAGGCCGGCGCGCGCGTCGCCGAGCGTGCCGGACACCCAGACGTCGTCGCCGTCGCGCGCGGCATCGCGCCGCAGTGCGGCGTCGGGCGCGACTTCGCCGAATACGGTGACGCACAGGTTCAGCGGGCCGCTCGTGGTGTCGCCGCCGATCAGCTCGCAGCCGTAGCGCTCGGCGAGCGCGAACAGCCCGTTGCTGAATGCTTCCAGCCACGCCGCGTCGGCACGCGGCAGCGCGCACGCGAGCGTGAAGGCACGCGGTTCGGCGCCCATCGCCGCGAGGTCGGACAGGTTGACCGCGAGCGTCTTGTGGCCGAGGGCGTCGGGCGCGACATCGGGAAAGAAGTGGCGGCCTTCCACCAGCATGTCCGTCGAAATGGCCAGCAATTTCCCGGATCGAGGCGTGATCAGCGCGCAATCGTCGCCGATACCGAGCGTCGACGCGCGCGCGCCCTGCGCGGCGCGGCGCGTGAAGAAGCGTTCGATCAGTGAAAACTCGGAGAGGGCGGCTGGCACGGCGGGCGATCCGGAACGGTTGAAGGAACGGCATTGTACGAGGCGAACGGCGGCGCTTCTGCACCATCCGGACCATTTTTGTCGCGGCTGTTGCACCCGAATCGCCGGTCTGGCGGCCGATGATTGGCGCTACAATGCCGTCGAACAGTTATTCTAATCCGCCCGTCACGAGACACATGTCCACCCAATCCTCCTCCAAAGCCAAGCTCCGCGAAGCCGCCCTCGACTATCACGAATTCCCGACCCCCGGGAAGATCGCGATCGCCCCGACCAAGCAGATGATCAACCAGCGCGACCTCGCGCTCGCGTATTCGCCGGGTGTCGCGTACGCGTGCGAGGAGATCGTCGAGAATCCGCTCAACGCGGCACGCTTCACCGCGCGCAGCAACCTGGTCGGCGTCGTCACGAACGGCACGGC